>JAFTWV010000126.1 GCA_017465155.1 Clostridia bacterium | reverse complement strand
TTCCCATCTCCACCGGTAAACTTGAGGGCTTTAACAACAAAATCAAGGTCGCTAAGCGCATTGCCTACGGTTTTCGCAATGATTCCTATTTCTTCTCCCTTGTCAGGACTCTCTCTCTCCCTAACTTTCCGTGAAGAACCTAAATTTTCCCCGTTCCCGGGCCAATGGCGTCCTTTCCGAAGCGCCGCCGAAGCCCGTCCATCGTCTGATCCAGCAGCGCGCGGCGTGGATCCTCCTGCCGATCGCCGCCGAGGAACGACAGCTGCGCCGCATAGGGTTCATCCTCACCGCACAGGCTGCTGCCCGATACCGAAAGCAGACGGATCGGCTTCTCCGGCGACCAGCATTCCTCCAGCAGCAAAAGCGCCTCCCGGAAAAGCTGCAGCGTCTGATTTGTGGGCACTTCAAGCGTCCTCTGCCGGGAGATGACCTGAAAGCCTGGGTCCTTCACTGCCAGCGTGACTGTACGGCATTTGAGATGCTGCGCACGCAGCCGGGCGCCAACACTGTCGCACAGCGGCATCAGTCCTGCATGCCACGCCTCCTTTCCCAACAGATCGTAAGGATAGGTCAGGCTGTTTCCCACGGATTTCACCGGATCGCGCTCACCCCAACGCTTCACGGGTGCAAAGTCCAGCCCGTGCACCATCCGGCACAGGCTCTCGCCATTCTTGCCCATCCAGCGCCGAAGCGTCTCCGGCGGCGTTGCAGCCAGCGCGCCAATGGTATACACGCCACGTCTGCGCAGCGCTTCCGCCGCTGCATGACCTACAAACAGCATATCGCGTATCGGCAGCGGATACAGCAGCTCTGCAACATTCTCACGAGTGATGACGGTGGTAGCGTCAGGCTTTTTGTAGTCGCTGCCCATCTTAGCCCAGGTCTTGTTGTCGCTCACACCGACGCTGATGGTGATTCCCAGCGAATCCCGCACACGCTGCCGCAGCAGATTGGCAATTGCCGCTCCATCGCCAAAGAGCCGCCGCGAGCCCGTCACGTCCAGCCAGCTCTCGTCCACCGAAAAGGGCTCCACCTGATCCGTCACATCCAGATAGATGTGATTGATCTTCTGCGACAGCTCCTCGTAGCGCTCATGATGAGGCGGCATAAGGATCAGATTCGGGCATTTCTGCTTTGCCTGCCAAATTGCCTCGCCGGTCTGCACGCCCATCCTTTTCGCGGGCATATTCTTGGCCAGTATAATCCCGTGCCGTCCCTCCGGATCACCAGCCACCGCCACCGGCACCTCCCTGAGCTCCGGATAGTCAATCAGCTCCACCGATGCATAGAAATTATTGCAGTCGCAGTGGAGAATGACCCGCTCCGTCTCAGTATGCATCGTCATCCTCTGGCTGCTTGACAAAATTGGCTGCCAGATTCTCCGGGTTAAAGCGAGGATCAAAGGCCAGCGCCTTCAGACTCTCCCGGCTTACGACAGTATTGGTGCCCAGACAATCCGTGCACCGATAGAAGCACTCCGGGCACACGCAGCCCAGGTGGGGCGCATCCGCCTGAACCATATAGATTCCGCATTCCTTGCAGGAGCAACGCATGACAAGAACATCCTTTCGCAGTTGAGTCATCTATATTATATCACAGGCGCCACAGATTGCAAGGGGAACACAGGGAGGATTCCGCTGCTTGAAAGCTCCCGCCGCGCAGATCAGCACAGCGGGAGCTTCCGTATTCTCAATTTTCTGACACTTTGTCAGGGGCGCCGGAACTGACCGCCATTGTCCTCAAAGACGCGAAGACATATTTCCAGCTTGGCAGCCACTTCCCCCTCTCCCATGTGGGTTACAATCACACGAACCGGATGTCCCAGTTCACCAAGGCAATCGTTCAGCGCGTCAGCATTCCTGCCATAATGCTCCGGGAAATCCAGCATCATGGCAATCGCGTCATGCAGCTCCGCCGCCGTAGCATAGTCACGTCCGTCAATGAAGATCGTCTGCATCATTTGCGCTCACCGTTCCTTTCCTGCCATCAAGGGTAACCACAGCGCCGGATTTGAGCACATCCGTGGCATGCTGCGCACCGATGACCACAGGGATATCGAGCGTCATGCCGGCGATAGCGCCGTGTCCCTCGGGATTGGGATCCTCCAGAACAAGGCCGCTGGCCTTTCGGAGCATGGAGAACATTTCGCCCGTAGTCTGCTTGCAGACGATGATGTCCCCCGCATCAAATTCATGCGCATCCCGCTCATAATCGCGGATCACGCACAGCGGAGCAACAAGCCGTCCGCCGTGCAGGCCCGTACCCTTCGTCAGCAGATGGCCCACAACATGCACCTTCATCAGATTGGTCGTACCGGAGATGCCCAGCGGTACGCCCGCCGTGAGCACCACCAGCTCGCCGTCCCGCACAAGACCCGCCTGCACTGCGGCGTCCACCGCGTGTTCAAACAGGTCGTCCGTATTGGACTCCTCGCCGATCATCAGCGGCACCACACCCCAGGACAGCGCCAGCTGCCGCCACACAGTGCGGTTAGGCGTACAGCCCACGATGATACAGCCCGGACGATACCGGCTAAGGATGCGCGCCGTGGAGCCCGACTTCGACACGGTAATAATCGCGCTGGCATTCAGGTCATGGGCGGATGTGACCGTCGCATGAGAGATGGCGTTGGTCACATCGGTTGAGGTAGGATTGGCGCGGGTAAAGCCGCGGATGTTGCCGATATCCGCCTCTGCACGCAGGGCAATGCGAACCATCGTCTGCACAGCTTCCACCGGATAGGCGCCGACAGCCGTCTCTCCCGATAGCATGATAGCGCTCGTACCGTCATAGATGGCATTGGCCACGTCGGTAGCTTCCGCACGCGTAGGACGCGGATTCTTGATCATGGATTCCAGCATCTGCGTGGCGGTGATGACGGGCTTTCCTGCTGCAATGCCGCGCTGGATCAGCTCCTTCTGCAGGGCAGGCACATCCTCCAGCGGAACCTCAACGCCCAGATCGCCGCGAGCAACCATCACGCCATCCACAACGCGCAGGATCTCGTCGATGTTCTCCACGCCCTCCATGTTCTCGATCTTCGCGATGATGTTGATAGACGTGCAGCCCTGCTCCTGCAGAATATGACGGATCTGCATAATGTCATCCGCTGATCGGGTGAACGACGCAGCAATATAATCATAGCCATGATCAATGGCAAAAAGGATGTCCCCGCGGTCCTTCTCGCTGATGAAGGGCATCGTGAGGTGTACATTGGGGATATTGACGCCCTTGTTGTTGCTGACCACGCCTCCGTTGAGCACACGGCAGATGATGTCCTGTCCGGTTACCTCCTCAACGGTCATACCAATCAGGCCGTCGTCAATCAGAATGCTGTTGCCAGGCTTCACATCCTGCGGCAAACCCTTGTAGGTGATGGATACGCGCTGTTCATCACCCTCCACATCCTCCGCCGTCAGGATAAAGGTTTGCCCGGCCGTCAGCGTCACGCGGCCATCGCGGAATGTCTTCACGCGTACCTCCGGGCCCTTTGTATCCAGCAGCGTCGCTACCGGCAGCCCCAGCTCATCACGGATGCGGCAAACCTCATTGAAATAATACTCATGGCTTTCGTGCGTCCCGTGGGAAAAATTGAACCGGGCCACGTTCATGCCTGCTTGCATCAGCGGCGCGATCAGCCCCTTTTCAAACAGGTTCGGGCCCATGGTGCAGACGATCTTCGTCTTGCGGATGGGTGTATTCATGGCATATCCCTCCGTCACTTGTCTTTTTGACCTCCTTATTATACACGAAAACATCGCCGTTGTACAGAGGCAAGCCGCACTGCTGCACGCCTTCCGACCAAAAGGCAAAACGCCCGATTCATCCTCTTCAGGACAAATCGGGCGTAATTGCTTCGCATCGAAATGCACAGGAACCAGAGAGAATCACCGATTCCCGCTTAGTTCTTGGCGATCTCCACCAGCTTGGCGAAAGCAGCAGCGTCATTCACAGCCAGATCAGCCAGCATCTTGCGGTTGACGGCGATGTTCTGCTTCTTCAGGCCGTTGATGAAGGTGGAGTAGCTCATGCCATTCAGGCGGGCAGCAGCGTTGATACGGGTGATCCACAGGGAGCGGAAATCACGCTTACGCAGCTTACGGCCTTCAAAGGCATAACGCAGGGAACGGGCAACCTGCTCGGACGCGGCGCGGTACTGCTTGGACTTTGCACCCCAGTAGCCCTTGGCCAGCTTCATTACCTTGCGACGCTTCTTCAGAGCGTTCACAGCTCTCTTAATACGTGCCATTTTTAGTATCCTCCTTGCCAGCTAAAGGGCGAAATTACTTGTAGGGCAGCAGCTTGTGGATGGTACGGGCTTCAGCCGCATTGTCCACGATGCCGTCAGCGCGCAGGTGACGGGTGCGCTTGGTGGTCTTGAGGCGAACCTGATGGTTGGCGTTCATCTGCTTATGCTTCACGATACCGGACTTGGTAAAGGAAAAGCGCTTGGCAGCACCACGATGAGACTTCTGCTTAGGCATGGTGTAGTCCTCCTTTACAATGTTGCGATCAGCACGGGAGGGCGCTGACCTCAAGGCTGTACATCGGCACTGGGACGCACGCGTCCGTTGCCGCAGGCCTTACTCCTGAGTGTTGTCCTGATTGACCTTGGCTTCGCGGGCAGCCTTCTTCTCAGCGAAGGAGGCCTTGGCAGCCTTGGGCGCGAGGATCATGATCATGTGACGGCCATCCATGGTGGGGCGGCGTTCAACGCTGCTCACCTCGCTGCAGCGCTCGGCGAAGTTCTGCATGACTTTCATACCGATTTCGCTGTGGGTAATCTGACGGCCGCGGAAGCGGATGGAAACCTTGACCTTGTCGCCATCTGCGAGGAACTTCTGCGCCATCTTCGCCTTGGTCAGAACGTCGTTCTCCTCGATCGTGGCGGACAGCTGGACCTCCTTGATGGACACGACCCGCTGATTCTTCCGGTTGTCGCGCTCACGCTTGGACTGCTCATAGCGGTACTTGTCATAGTCCAGCAGCTTGCACACAGGGGGCTTTGCCGTGGGCTGGATCTTGGCCAGATCAAGGCCGCGCTCCTCCGCCAGCTCCAGTGCCTTATGCGTAGGCATTACGCCGAGCTGCTCGCCGTTCTCGTCGATCAGGCGAACCTCTCTGTCCCGGATTTCTTCATTGATCATCAGATCGATAGCGATGTCCATACACCTCCATATTTCAAAAGCTTCGCTCTCTGCTTCAAACTGCAAAAAAGCGACGGGGCTTCTTGACCCGTCGCTGCACATGCACACTATCTCCCTGCCTCAGGGAAAGTTGCCATGATACCCGGCAGCGTGAGCCGCGCAAGGTGAGAGACGGGCAAGCCTCTGCTTCAAACATTGAGAGTATACCACCTCTGGAGGTTCATGTCAAGAGGTTTGTGCAAATTTTCTTTCCTTCGCAGTCTACCCTGTCTGCTGTTCACACTGTTCGATTTCTATCTCCTATATATAAATGTATGTCTTCCTGCAGCAAAACCCTTGTTGTCTCTCAGAGCATCCCGTTCATTTCACAATTTTCCCTAACTTCCGATGATCCGTTCATGCTTTTTGTTCGTCTTTTTGAAAAAACAAACAATTTTCCCGAAAACGTTTGAAATGAAAGCGCTTACCCGCTCTTGTTTCACAGGATGGGTTGTGGTATACTGTTATGTGGCCAGCTATGGTGTGCCGGAATCTTCCGTGCCGCCACTGACATATTTAACATGGATCCTGATTGATCCAAAGGAGCGTATCATCATGAGGAAGATCGGCGTACTGACCTCCGGCGGCGACGCGCCGGGTATGAACGCGGCGGTCATGTCCGTCGCCAAGAGCGCTGCCCGCTACGGCATGCCCCTTGTTGGCATCAAGCACGGCTATAACGGCCTGCTGCGCAAGTCTACCAGCATCTACGATGACCTGCAGGAGCTGACGCTGGACACCGTACTTGATATTGCAGATCAGCCCGGCACCTACCTGCGTACCGCCCGCTGCAGCGAGTTCATGGATCCCGCTTACCGCGCCTTTGCCGCCCAGACCCTGCGTGACATGGAGATCGATGGTCTGGTAGTCATCGGCGGTGACGGCTCCTTCCAGGGCGCCATGCGTCTGTGCGAGCTGGGCATCCCCTGCGTGTGCATCCCCGGCACCATCGATAACGACCTTGCCTATACCGAGATGACGCTGGGCTACGAGACCGCCGTGCAGGTCTGTACCGAAGCCATCCGTTCCATCCGCGCCACCAGCCGTTCCCATGACCGTCCCCACGTGGTGGAGTGCATGGGCCGTCACTGCGGCGATGTGGCCATCAAGGCCGCCTGTGCCACTGGTGCAGAAATTGTTCTGGTGCCTGAAGTGCACTGGTCCATCGACGAGGTCGCTGCACGCCTGAACAAGCAGATCGCCAAGGGCAACACCCGCGCCACCGTCGTCATCGCCGAGGGCTGCTGGGAATCAATGGAACCCTTTGATATGTACGGTTTCCTGACCAGCCACGGCAAGCAGTGCTTCGAGGGCGAGCCCATCAGCGCCAATCGTCTGGCCTCCATCCTCAAGCGCAAGTGCGGTATGGTCGAGGTGCGCTCCACCGTCGTTGGCTACACCCAGCGCGGCGCGCTCCCCGTTGCCAAGGACAGCGCCTTCGCCTTTGAGGCCGGTCATCTGGCTGTCAAGCTGCTGCATGATGGTATTTCCAACCAGGTCATCGGTACCCGCCACGGCCGCGTCTTCCACATGGGCATCGAGGAGGCCCTCAAGGAGGAGCATTCCTTCCGTCACGACCTGTACAAGCTGGTCAACGATATCCGCGAATAATCTTCGTACAGAAAAGGTGCCTCCGTCCCCACGGATGCACCTTTTTGATTGCCGGAAAGATTACGTCTTTCTTCCTATTGAATGTAACAGCGCTATTGACAAAGAGCATTTTGTCCGTTTATAATGAAAAGTGTTGCCTGAGGGAGTAACCGGTGCACCGGCGTTATGCCGCGTACATGTCAGCATCGTCAGGACGGCGTTTATCGCCCGGTGCTGGCTGAAACGGTGAGACTCATGGCCAGTGTCCCCCTTTACCACATTACATTCAGAGAGAGGATCGTGACCATGGACATTCAGGCTATCCTGACCGAACTGTTCTCCGGCGTGGTCTACCTGTTCTCGATGGCGGGCGTGAAGTCGCTGGTGATGTTTATCATCGCGGGCGTGCTGATCTACCTGGCCATCAAGAAGGACTACGAGCCGACCCTGCTGCTGCCGATCGGCTTCGGCTGCATTCTGGCAAACCTGCCCCCCGCCATCGATGCGCTGACGGGCATCTCTGCCCCCTCCGCGCTGGGTGACAGCGGCTTCCTGAGCGTGCTGTTCAATGCCGGCATCGCCAACGAGCTGTTCCCGGTGCTGATCTTCATCGCCGTTGGCGCGATGATCGACTTCTCCCCCCTGCTGAAGGATCCTTCCATGATCTTCTTCGGCGCGGCAGCTCAGTTTGGCATCTTCATGACCTTCCTGCTGAGCCTGGTGCTGCTGCCGCTGATCCCCGGCCTGATCGCCGAGGGCGACTCCGACATGGTGATGAAGCTCGCTTCTGCCATCGGCATCATCGGCGCGGCGGACGGCCCCACCACCCTGTTCGTGGCCAACCACTTCCAGCTCAAGGACTACATGGGCCCCATCTCCGTGGCTGCTTACAGCTACATGGCGTTGGTTCCTGTCATCCAGCCCCCGGTTATCAAGGCGCTCACCACCCGCAAGGAGCGCATGATCCGCATGGATTATCAGGAGGCCCGCTGCTCCAAGACCACGCTGATCCTGTTCCCCATCATCGTTACCATCGTTGCGGGCATCATCGTGCCCATGAGCGCGCCGCTGGTCGGCTCCCTCATGTTCGGCAACCTGATCCGCGAGTGCGGCGTGCTGGAGCGCCTGAGCAAGACCGCTCAGAATGAGCTGGCCAACCTTGTCACCATCGTGCTGGGCATCACCATCGGCGGCACCATGGTCGCCGACAAGTTCCTGAACCCCACCACCCTGCTGATCCTGGCGCTGGGCCTGTTCGCCTTCGTGTTTGACACCGCGGGCGGCGTGCTGTTCGCCAAGTTCCTGAACATCTTCCGCAAAAAGAAGGTCAACCCGATGATCGGCGCTGCCGGCATCTCCGCCTTCCCCATGTCCTCCCGCGTCATCGCCAAGATGGCCCTGAAGGAAGATCCCAGCAACTTCATCCTCATGCAGTCCACCAGCGCGAACGTGTCCGGTCAGCTGGGCTCCATCGTTGCGGGCGGCATGGTAATCACCCTGGTCAGCATGCTGATCGGCGGTTAATAAGGAGGAGATTGAGATATGAAGAAGCTGATTTCCATCCTGCTGCCCCTGATGCTGGTTGGCACCGCCTTTGCCGAGGAAGCCGCTGTGACCTCTTCCCTCGCCGGCGCTTCCCTGCTGACCAAGGGCCTGATCGTCACCGCTGGCGGCCTGCTGGGCGTGTTCCTGGTGCTGATCCTGTTCTTCCTGACCATCAAGCTGATGCAGAAGGTGCTCAAGTAAGAGAGCCTGCTCACTGCAGACACAGGACGCATCCGTGTAAGCGGGTGCGTCTTTTTTCATCCCTCGTCCACGTCTTTCCGGCCATTATTCGCCCAAATGCCCCAAACGCAGGAAAATCAAGGCTTTCCTGCAAAATCACTTGCCATTTTATCGGAAAACATGTATAATATTGAGTCGTTGGTGACCAACGCTTATTCCGCGTACCGTCCGATGGATGGTGTTCACCGTATATAGATCGGTATTTTCCCGAAGATGCAAGGAGGATGACCCATGCCCACCAAGTCCTTTGACAAGGAGTCTATCAAGGCTTCGATCATCGGCAAGCTGCAGCGCTACAACGGCCGCACCATCGCCGAGGCTTCCAACGCGCAGATCTACCGTGCGCTTGCTTCGACCGTCCGTGACCAGATCATGCAGAAGTGGATGATCTCCCGTGAGGAGCGCAAGACCAACAACAACAAGCGCCTGTATTACCTGTCCGTCGAATTCCTGATGGGCCGCAGCCTGTACACCAACATCCTGAATCTGGTGTCCACCAAGGAATACAAGGCTGCGCTGGATGAGCTGAACATCGATGTGGATGCGGTGCTCAAGGAAGAGCCCGAACCCGCGCTGGGCAACGGCGGTCTGGGCCGTCTGGCAGCCTGCTTCATGGACTCTCTGGCCTCTCTGGATCTGCCCAGCATGGGCTGCTCCATCCGTTATGAGTATGGCCTGTTCCGTCAGAAGATCATCGACGGTCAGCAGGTCGAGCTGCCTGACTACTGGCTGGGCAACGGCAACGTGTGGGAAATGCCCGTCATGGAGGACGCCTGCGAGGTGCACTTCAACGGTCATGTGGACATGGTGGAAGAAAATGGCCGCCTGACCTTCAAGCACGTGGGCTACAATACTGTTGAAGCTGTGCCCTATGACATGCCCCTGGTCGGCTATGACACCGCCACCGTCAACAGCCTGCGTCTGTGGAGCGCCCGCTCCCCCAAGCGTATGGACCTGGGCAGCTTCGGCCGCGGCCAGTATGTGCAGGCCACCGAGGAGAAGGAGCTGGCTGAGGCTATTTCCAACATCCTCTACCCCGAAGACAACCACTACGAGGGCAAGCTGCTCCGTCTGAAGCAGCAGTACTTCTTCACCTCTGCAACCCTGCAGTACATGCTCAAGGACTTCAAGAAGCTCAACGGCACCAACTGGCAGAAGCTTCCCGAAAAGGTCGTCGTGCATGTCAACGACACCCACCCCGGCCTCGCCATCCCTGAACTGATGCGTCTGCTGATGGACGAAGAGGGTCTGGGCTGGGACGAGGCTCAGGCCATCGTCACCAAGACCATTGCCTACACCAACCACACCATCATGGCCGAAGCCCTTGAAAAGTGGCCCGAGGAAATGGTCAAGACCCTGCTGCCCCGTATCTATCAGATTCTGGTGGAAATGAACCGCCGTCTGTGTGCCCGTCTGTGGAATCACTTCCCCGGCCAGGCAGAGCGCGTGGGCAAGATGGCCATCATCTCCTACGGCTATATTCACATGGCAAACCTGTGCGTGGCCATGACCTTCAATACCAACGGTGTGTCCCAGCTGCACGGCGACATCCTGAAGGCTGAGACCTTCAATGATTTCTATCAGGTTATGCCTGAAAAGTTCAGCGCAATCACCAACGGCATCACCCATCGCCGCTGGCTGATGGCCTGCAACCCTGAACTGACCGCCCTGATCAACGAGACCATCGGCAACGACTGGATCAAGAACACCGAGCTGCTGGAGAACCTCAAGCCCTACGCGGACGACGCAGCTTTCCGCGAGAAGTTCGCCAAGATCAAGTACAACAACAAGGTTCGTCTGTCCAACTTCCTCAAGCAGCATCAGGGCGCCGAGGTCGATCCGGCCTTCATCTTTGATGCCCAGTCCAAGCGTCTGCATGAGTACAAGCGTCAGATGCTGAACGCCCTGCACTGCCTGGTGCTGTACAACCGCATCGTGAACGATCCCAGCTTCACCATGCAGCCCCGCACCTTCATCTTCGGCTCCAAGGCCGCTCCGGGCTACAACCGCGCCAAGCAGATCATCCGCTTCATCAACGCCCTCAGCCGCCTGATTGCCAAGCATCCCCGCGCCAGCAAGATGCTGCAGGTGGTGTTCCTGGAAAACTACGACGTGTCCAGCGCTCAGATTCTGATCCCCGCGACCGAGGTTTCCGAGCAGCTGTCCACTGCCTCCAAGGAAGCCAGCGGCACCGGCAACATGAAGTACATGATGAACGGCGCCGTCACCATCGGCACCATGGACGGCGCGAACGTCGAGATCAGCCAGCAGGTCGGCATGGACAACATCTACATCTTCGGCATGCGCTCCGATACGGTGCTGGATATGTACCGCGAGCATACCTACAACCCCATGTCCATCTTCGAGACCAACGCCGAGCTGCGTCTGGCCCTGACCCAGATGATTGACGGCACTGTGCTGCCTGAGGCGCCCGGCGCCCTGCAGGATCTGTACCACAGCCTGCTCATCGGCGACTACGGCAACATGGGCGATCCCTATTTCGTCCTCAAGGACTTCGGCTCCTACTCCATGGCCCAGCGCCGCATCGACGCTGACTATGCTGATAAGGATAAGTGGAACCGCATGGCCGTCATCAATACTGCCATGTCCGGCGTCTTCTCCTCCGACCGTACCATCCGTGAGTACAACGACAGCATCTGGCATCTGGAAGCGCTCAAGAATCATTGATGACGAGGCTGCGCAGAGCATATCATCCGTGTGCATACCCTGCACTGGCCGCCTTATGCCGTCCTTCCCGCCCGGACTCCACTGTCCGGGCCTTTTCCCCAGTTTTCCTGAAAACGTTTCCACCATCGTACCATAAGCCCCATTCTATGTAGCAAGGACTGATTTTACGATGATGCTCCACGATTCCCATAAAGCTTTCTATCGCCAGCCTATGGGCCCGGCGGCAACCGGCACCAAGGTCATCATCCGCTTCCAGTGCGACGAGGCCACCGCTGTCGTCCTGCGCACATGGCAGGAGGAGGAGCTGTGCTACGCCATGACCAACACGGCCAAGAACGACTGGGAGTGCACCATTACACTGCCGGAAAAACCCGGCCTGTTCTGGTACTCCTTCATCATTTATCGCAAGGACGGCCGTACCCTGCGTTACGGCAATGCCTACGATAAGCTCGGCGGCGAGGGCGCGGTATACGAAAAGGGTGAACCGGAGTCCTTCCAGATCACCGTGTTTGACAAGGCCTTCACCACGCCGTCCTATTTTCACGGCGCCAACATCTACCAGATTTTCCCCGATCGTTTCTGGCACGCGGACACCAAGGCCGTGGACGACCGTATGGACCGCTATGTGCATCAAAACTGGGATGAGGAAATGATCTCCGTCGGCGATATGCGCGGCGGCAAGTATCAGGAGCTGGATTTCTACGGCGGCAATCTGAACGGCGTCATAGAGAAGCTTCCCTACCTGAAGTCTCTGGGCGTGGACATCATCTACCTCAACCCGATTTTCCGCGCCCGCTCCAACCATCGTTACGACACGGGCGATTATGCGAAAATCGACCCCCTGTGCGGCACGGAGGAGGAGTTCCGGGCACTGTGCAAGGCTGCGGAAGACAACGGCATGCGCGTGATGTTGGACGGCGTGTTTTCCCACACAGGTGAAGACAGCGTGTACTTCAACCACTTCGGCCATTATCCTACCCTCGGCGCGTATCAGGGCGAATCCTCCCCCTACTATGACTGGTACACCTTCAAGCACTTCCCCGAGGACTATCGTGCGTGGTGGGGCATCATGAGCCTGCCTGAGCTGCGCAAAGATAATCCGGAGTATCAGGACTTCATGTTCCACGAAAAGACGGGCATTGTCCCGCGCTGGATTCACGCCGGCGCATGCGGCTGGCGTCTGGATGTGGCAGATGAGCTGAGCATGGACTTCCTGCGCAAGCTGCGCGTCGCAGCCCGTAAGGCCGATCCCAACGCCGTGGTGCTTGGCGAGGTCTGGGAGGATGCGTCCAACAAGGTCGCTTATGGCGAAATGCGCTGCTACTGTACCGGTGATACCCTCGACTCCGTCATGAACTATCCCTTGCGCGAAGCCATCCTCGCCTTCATGACCGGCAAAGCTCCGGCGACTGAGCTCGTTCGCCTGGTGAAGCATCAGGCAGAGGTTTATCCCGCACAGTTCCGCTATGCGCTGATGAATCTTGTCGGCAGCCACGACCGTACCCGCGTGCTGAACATGCTCTGCGGTGAAGAGCGCGATGATCTGAGCAAAGCTGATCAGCAGTTCGTGCATCTGACGGTCGATGAATACGAGCTGGCCGTGAAGCGCTACAAGCTGTGTATCGACCTGCTGTGCGCACTGCCGGGCTGCCCGACGGTGTACTACGGCGACGAAGCAGGCCTGACCGGCTGCCACGACCCGTGGAACCGCCGTCCCTTCCCCTGGGGCCACGAGGACAAGACGCTGCAGCAGTACGTCAGCAACAAGCTGACCCATCGCCAGCAGTCCGATGTGCTCAAATACGGCCTGTGCGACATTGAAGCTGTCGATGAGGATACCATTACCATCATCCGCTACATGGACAACGGTGTGGACGCACTTGGCAACAAGACCCATTGCACCACCCGCGAGGTCATCACGGTCTGCAGAAAGTGATACATGTGCCGTCTCCGCTCCGGGGACGGCACTTTTGCTGCTTAAGTGCAGAACCGGCGCCGCACGCATGTTTCAGGCTGGCAATACCCGGGTATAATACCATTGACAGTACAGCTGCTTGTCGATTCCTTGACAAAGGAGCTGCATCTGTGGTAGTATGAATTTTGGCGAATTTACGCAATCAATGAGCATCGAGGTACATACCAATGCTTGAAATCAAGAATCTCTCCTTTGCCGTAGCTGCTGACACGGCAGAAAAGGAGATTATCCATGATATCAGCCTGACCATCGGAAAGGGCCGCTTTGTAGTAATCACCGGCCCCAACGGCGGCGGAAAATCCACGCTGGCCAAGCTCATCGCTGGTATTGAAAAGCCCACCGGCGGCAGCATCCTGCTCGATGGCGTGGACATGACAGACAAATCCATCACCGAGCGCGCACATATGGGCGTGAGCTACGCTTTCCAGCAGCCTGTGAAGTTCAAGGGCATCCGCGTGATTGATCTGCTGCGCATCGCCAGCGGGAAGAAGCTCTCTGTGGGCGATGCCTGCGCATATCTGAGCGAGGTCGGCCTGTGCGCCCGGGATTATATCGACCGCGAGGTCAACGGCAGCCTTTCCGGCGGCGAGCTTAAGCGCATTGAAATCGCTACAGTTCTGGCCCGCGGAACGGCGCTGAGCGTGTTTGATGAGCCTGAGGCCGGCATTGACTTGTGGAGCTTCAAGAGCCTGATCGAGGTGTTTGAACGGATGCGCAAGGTCAATTCCGACCGCACCATCCTCGTCATCAGCCATCAGGAGCGTATCCTGAATATCGCAGACGAAATCATCGTGCTGGGCAGCGGACACATCCTGAACCACGGTTCCCGTGAGGATGTGCTGCCGACGCTTCTGGGCACTCCGGCAGCAGTCAACGCCTGCGCACAGCTGACGAAGGGAGGCGCCTGATGATGGATGAAATTCAGAAGCGGATTCTCATGGAGGTTGCCGACCTCCACGAAGTTCCTGAAGGCGCGTACAACATCCGCGCAAACGGCGTATCCGCCGCACGGAATGTGACGGCCAACATCGACATCATTTCCAAGGAGGACGGCTCGGGTATCGATATCTACATCAAGCCCGGCACCGTGAACGAGAGCGTACACATCCCGGTGGTGCTCAGCCAGTCCGGTCTGAAGGAAATGGTCTACAATGACTTCCACATCGGCGCAAACTGCGACGTGGTTATCGTCGCAGGCTGCGGCATCCACAATTGCGGCGATCAGGACTCCGAGCACGACGGCATTCACCGTTTCTTCGTGGGCGAAAACGCAAAGGTTAAGTATGTTGAAAAGCACTACGGTTCCGGCGAGGGCACAGGCAAGCGCATCCTCAATCCCGTGACCGAAGTCACCATGGAAGCCGGCAGCAGCATGGAAATGGAAATGGTACAGATCAAGGGCGTGGACAACACCAACCGCGTCACCACAGCGGACCTGGCAGCAGGTGCATCGCTTGTCGTCCGGGAGCGTCTGATGACCCACGGCGATCAGGAAGCCATCAGCAGCTACTTCGTGAACCTCAACGGCGCCGGCGCCTCCACCGACGTGGTCAGCCGCTCAGTGGCCCGTGATATGTCCTACCAGAAGTTTGACAGCCGCATCACCGGTAATGCACCCTGCACCGGCCATACCGAATGCGATGCGATCATCATGGATCAGGCCAAGATCCTCGCCATCCCCCAGCTGGAGGCAAACGACATCGACGCCGCACTGATCCACGAGGCCGCCATCGGCAAGATCGCGGGTGAACAGATCATCAAGTTGATGACCCTCGGCCTGACCGAAGCAGAAGCCGAAGAACAGATCATCAACGGTTTCCTGAAATAAACCGCGGGCAGGGCCTGTTACACGCAGACGCTGCCCGTTTTTTGTATTCTGCTTTACTTACTCGCCACCAAGCTGCGCATACACGGTCTTAAACGCATTCTTGACATTAAGCTTCAGGTCGAACAGACCGCAGTAGGGGCCGTTGAGTTTGTATGTATAATGGTTGGTGGGCAGGTCGTTGCAATCCTTCACGCCCCAGATGGCCACGCTGGTCAAAGGTCTTGCATCGCCGCTGTTGACACTGGCAAACACCTTGAAGAGGCGGCCATAGTACTCCGCATGCTGTGCATCTTCTTCCACCCTGTAATTGCGGACGGACATTTCCGTCAGCTGCACCTGAACACCCAGTGCTGCGTATTCCTGAATGGACTTCTTGATCAGCGCCAGGTCATTGTTGGAGAAGCAGCCGCTCTGGGTGCCGTAGCCGCCAATATAGCCCTGCATACCCACGCCGTCGATCAGCTTCCTGGGATTTCCATTTTCGTCCACAGCATAGCTGTTGATGCTCTCCACGAGCGTCTTGATGGCATTTCGCTTGTTTTCGTAGAAGGAGCTGTAATCATTGTAGAACAGCTTGATATCCGCACCAAGGCGATCAACGGTATCCCTCGCGTACAGGAAGGAAAGCTCCACATAATCCTCTCCGACATACTCGTAGAAAGGATTTGCCGCGCCGTTGCGCTTGGTGCGAACATGGCGCGCATCGCTGGGAACATATTCGCCGGCATTGTCGCCCACGGCTTCGTTTACCACATCCCAGCAGTATACCACACCAGGGAATTTTTCTTCAAAATGGCAGATCACGTCCTCAATATAGGACTGCACACGCTGCCGCATGGTTTCCTGATCCGCAATAGGCTTCGATACGTCATATCCCTCGTGGAAGAACCACTGGGTCATATATGCATCCCAGACCAGCACGTGACCACGCACCTTCAGGCCCGCCTTCTGAGCCCACGAGACCATCTTATCAGCCTTTGTGTAGTTCATGACAGGCATGCCATCGCTGCTGCGCTGGCTCGCCCGCTGATCCAGAAGAGAGTATGCCTTCATCTCGTTCGTCGTCGTGATGGTATCAAAATGATGCCTCAGCAGCTTGAGATATTGCCCGTCAGCCATCTGGTTGTAGCTCAGCGGCGCGCCCATAGTGAAGCCCAGCGGAACCGTCAGCTCCTTCAGCGGCTGATACTCCAGCGCACCGCGCTCCTCCTCTGCAATGGCAGAGCATGACAGGCACATCAACACCGCCAGTACGAGAGACATCAGCTTTTTCATCTACGTCCTCCCCTTTCATGTTCAGAACGGTTTATTTATTACCATATTAACACACATTTTCTGAATACACTACACAAAAAAAGGCGCGTTATGCTCATTTCTTGCACAAACGCGCCTCATTTTTTGTATGGATTGATCAGATTTTGCGGTTGAACAGGGGCATCACAGCTTTCACTTCACGAAACGAATCACATTCCAGCTGGCTGCAGGCAGAACAATCGCACCGTCCTCGATGCAAACCGGCACCTGTACGGGCTTGACCTCATCCGGGTTCTGCTCAGTGTTGATCGCCTTCATGTCGTTATGGTGCAGCACGGTATGGAATTCGGGTGTCAGCGTACCGAAGGAACGCAGGTCAAGCTGCAGCTTCACGGGCTCACTGAGATCACGATTCACAGCGAAGATGGTGACATTGCCGGCATCATCCATGGTCGCAGCCGCATCAACGGTCGGTACATCATTGAAATGCTTGGTGTCGTGCTTATCGGTGCTAATGATGGGCAGCAGTGACTTGCCGCGACCATACATGGAGGCATCCATCATCGGATAGAAGATGGTCTGCGCCCACGCACCGCCCTTTTCACGAGTCATGATAGGCGCAATCACGTTCACCAGCTGCGCCAGACAGCCGATCTTCACGCGGTCCGCATTGCGGATCATGGTGATGAGCATCAGACCCACCAGAAGCGCATCCTCGAAGTTATAGACGTCCTCCAGCAAGTGCAGCGCAGTGCCCCAGGGCTCATTCTTATACAGCTGCTGATCCTGCTGATTGGAGTGGTACCAGACGTTCCACTCGTCCAGTGACAGGTTGACCTTCTTCTTGGCGTGCTTCTTTCCCTTCACGGCGTCGCAGATGGACGCGACAGTCTTGATGAAATCATCCAGATCCATCGTGGAGGCAAGGAAGTCCTGCGTATCATTGTGAGGATTGCCGTAGTAGCGGTGCAGGGACACGTAATCAACATTATCGTAGCACTCAGTCAGCACCTCATATTCCCATTGGCCAAAGGTCTTCATCTGCGTGGAGGAGGAGCCGCAAGCTACCGTCTCAATGGAGTCGTCCACCCACTTCATGACCTTGGAAGCCTCGTTTGCAATACGGCCATATTCAACAGCGGTTTTAGCGCCGGTCTGCCACGGGCCGTCCATCTCATTGCCAAGGCACCAGAGCTTGATGTTGAAGGGGTCTGCCGCACCGTTGGAGATGCGCTTGTCAGACCAGTAGGTACCGGACTTGTGGTTGCAGTACTCTACCACATCCTGCGCCTCCAGCACGCCGCGGGTACCAAGGTTGATGGCATACATAACCTCGGTGTTAGCCTTCTTCGCCCAGTCGACAAATTCATGCAGACCAAAGGCATTGGGCTCGGTGGTCTTCCATGCAAGGTCGAGGCGACGCGGACGCTGGTGCTTCGGGCCGACCGAGTCCTCCCAGCGGAATCCGGAGACGAAGTTGCCGCCCGGATAGCGCACGACCGGCACATTCAGCTTACGTACAAGCTCCAGCACGTCCTTACGGAAGCCCTGCTCGTCCGCCAGCGCATGCTTGGGTTCGTAGATGCCCGTGTACACCGCGCGGCCCAGATGCTCGATAAAGGAGCCATACAGGCGCTTGTCGATCGCAGAGATGACGTAATCCTTATCAAGAATCATCTTTGCATTTTTCATGAGAAATCCTCCATTTCACCGGGCTCACCCGGATTGATCACTGCAGGTCGAACGTCAGAATCGTCACGGAGTACGCCGGCAGGAGCAGATCTGCCATGCCAGCCGCGATGGTGCATTCGCCGCTGACGGGCGCAACGCGATCCTTGGTGGTAAAGCTGTTGATGGCGTCCCTCTCGCCTGAAAGGCGCGTGTAGACTGCCGTTCCATCCGGAACATTCGTCAGGGAAAGCGTCATGTCCTCCTCGCTGTCAGAAACATTCACGAGCTTCACATAGAGCTTGTCTGCCGTGCGGGTAACGACGTGATACAGCAACTGATTGGTGCTTTCGCAGCTGCTGGCAACCACCTGATCGCCTACCGTCCGGGCAAACATCTGCTGCACGTAATAATTCGGCGTCAGCATAACCTCCCGGGAATTGTACCAGATCATGTCGGGAGTCCACTGCTGCATCCCCTCCCGGGCCATCAGCGGTGCATAGCTGGCCATGACCACCACATCGCTGTTGCGCTCCAGGCCGGTCATGTAGGCTGCCTCGCACAGGGCAGAATACAGGCTATTGGGACGTCGTCCGTTGTACTGCACAGGCTCGTGAGCCGCAAATTCACCCAGAAATACCTTCGTCGTGCGGGGATACCTGTCATAGCGACTGGTATTCCTGAGGAACCATTCGCCGGACATGTAGTAATGCTCATCCACAATCGTATCGGGATACCGTGCACGGATGGTTGCCCATGCACTGCTGGGCAGCGCCCCCTCCGCAACAGGCCCTGCCGAGGACACGATGTTTATTTCCGGATGCGCTTCCTTTACGCAATTGTAGAGGATGTCAAAGCGCGTCCAGTAAACGCTGTCCCAGTTTTCATTGCCGATACCGAGGTACTTGAGATTAAAGGGTTCCGGATGACCCATTTCAGCACGCAGCGCCCCCCAGGTGCTCGTTACATCGCCGTTGGCAAATTCGATCAGGTCAAGGATATCCTGCGCATATTCGCGTACCTCCTTGAGTGTCAGATCCCCTTCCTTCTTTTCGCGGGCCTGACACAGTACGCCGGAGTGAACCACCGGCAGCGGCTCCGCTCCCAGCGCCTCTGCCAGACAGAAATACTCGAAGTATCCCAATCCATAGCTCTGCATATAGCCCCAGGTGTTAAAGTTTTCCTTCCGTGTTTCGACAGGGCCAACTGTGTCCTTCCAATCGTAAAAATTGGACTGGTAGTAGGAGCCTTCAACGATACATCCGCCGGGGAAACGCAGGAAGGAAGGATTCAGATCCATCAGTGCCTGCACAAGATCGCTGCGGAGACCGCCGCCAGGCCAGTCTGCACCGAAGGCGTCCGCCGGCATGAGAGACGCCATATCCACATCCACGCTGCCCGTTCCATGCAGAATGAAGGACAGCACCGCATCCTCAGTCGAAGCCGCCGTGAAGGTCATCTCGTATTTCTGCCATGCATCGGTCAGGGTCAGAGTCTGCGCCTGCGCGATGGCCTTGCCGGTACGCTTTGTCAGAGCGACTTCCACCGTACCGCTGAAATCGCCGGCATTGCGCAGGTACACGAAGCAGCGGTAGTTCTTCCCTACCTCCACAGGCACACCGCCCGCAAGGGTTGTGGCCTGATAACCCAGGTTGGCAAAGCGGTAATCGCCCTTTTCGCAGGTAACACGCATATAGGTGGGGTTGTTTATATTGAGCGGATCCTCCGTCATGACGGTGGCCTTACCCTTCGCGCCAAAGGTCAGGTTGAAGCCCCAGCCGTTATAATGGTCAATCGCACGGGGATTAAGGATATCCTCATACTCAAAGGAACGATTCTGCAGCAGTTCCGCATAGAGGCCGCCGTCTGCACCATAATTGATGTCCTCAAAAAACAGGCCATAGAGCGTATCGCTCATTTCAACAGTGGTTACGTCAGCGTCCGCAGTCAGCGTTGCGGCAAAGGCGCACGACGGCAGCAGAAGACAAAGCAGCACCAGCAGGCTGCGCGTAAGCAGAGAACGCATCATTTGAACATCCTTTCACACGGCCTTTTCTGTTATTATAGCACATGTTTATCAATTTGCAATCACTTTGCGCAGCTCCCCGTATCTTTGGAATCCCTTCTGCAAGGCCTGCACCAAAACAGCTCTGCGCTTAAAACAACATGATAATCATTTGGATATCTCGACATATCACGCCAGATATCCAAATGGTTATCACGCTCCGGCTTTGAAAAAAGGGGGAGCAGCCCGAAAGCCGCTCCCCTGGAGGTTCAGGTCATGCCGAAGTCCCGAGGACCATCAGCAGCCTGCACTGAGTCAATCAGATAAACCGGAATTACTCAGCGTCGGGCTGGCCGTAGATCTCGAAGAAGGCGGCCATCGCCTGCTCGTAGTAGTACTTACCCTGCTCAGCCAGCTCCTCGACGTAGTCGTAGGGATCAGCCACACCCTGGTCCACAGCAGCCTCAATGCCGATGACGCCATTGAAGTCGTTGCCGAGGTAGTAGTTAGCCAGGAAGGCGTTGAAGCCGGGGATGGTACGGGCGCCCCAGGTCACGGGGTTCTTGATGTTCTCCATGAAGGAAGCCCAGTCATTCCAGTAGCCCAGGTCAGGCATCAGATCCGCAAACGCAGCGTTCAGCTCTTCATCCTGGATCATGGGCAGGCAGTTGGGCACGTCGTAAGCCTTGTTCTCAGTGTCTTCCCAAACCAGAGTGGGGAACAGCTCGCAGCGCTTCATCCAGCCGTCCTTGCCCCAGGTCAGGTACTTCATCAGCTCATAAGCCTCACGGGGATACTCACAAGCGGAAGAGATGGCAACATTGTCCAGGAAGGCCAGCTGGCCGCCGCTCTCGGCGCCCACCGGAGGATTGTAGGGCACCATCTTGATGCCGCGATCCAGCGCCAGGGGCTTGGTGTAGATGTTGTTCAGGGTCCAGAAGGCGTCGGTCAGGACAGCCACGTGACCGGTCTGGCCGGGCCATTCCTGATCAGCATGCAGCGCCATGTACTCCTCGGAAGCAGCCACGGCGGTGTTGCCCAGACGGACATTCTCCTGCTGCAGCTCCAGAGCCTCGGCCCAGCCGGACTCGAAGTTGTAGCTCTCGCCATTCCAGCCAAACTCGCCGATCGCATTCTCGGTCAGGGAGATGGGGCCGAAGGTGACGGGGGCATACATACCATTGGTGTAAGCCCAGATGTTCTGAGAGGGATCGGTCATGGTCTGGGTCAGCTCAACGAACTGCTCCCAGGTCCAGTCCTGACCAGGCATTTCGATGTTCAGGGTCTCGAAGACGTTGGCATCGAGGTACACGGTCGCGGGCAGGAACTCACCAGCCATGAAGTAGCAGCGCTTGCCATCGATGTAGCCAATCTTGCGCAGAGTCGGATACAGCTTGGTCTGGGCCTCTTCGTCGTTCTCGATGTACTCGGTGATGTCAGCCAGATAGGGGCTGGCCAGCAGAGGATCGATGTCGAGGAAGAAGAAGATGTCCGGCAGCGTGCCAGCCGCGGCGTAGTTGGTCAGATCCGCGGTGACGTTCGCGGTGGTGGTGCGAACGATCTCGACAGTGATGTTGGGATACAGCTCGGTGAAGGAAGCGGCCAGCGCTTCAGCCATCTCGAAGTCGTCCCAGGTCATGACGGACAGGGTGATGGGGTCGGTGGTGTTCATGGCAGGCATGTTGTAGGCAGCCTCAGCGCTCGCGAAGGAGCACAGGGACAGCGCCATGCACAGAGCCAGCACCAGGGAAACCAGCTTTTTCATTGGGGTACCCTCCTTATAAAATGTAATCATAGCCGACTCGCGGCTTTGATTCTGAATGGGAAACAGAGTCCTGTCTCCCCTGCCCTGCTGATGCAAAGCAGGGGACGTGCAAGCCTTACTCGCCCGTAATACCGGCCTTGTCAACAGATTCGACGAACTGCTTCTGCAGGAAGAAGTACATCAGCATCATCGGCGCAATGGAGAGCATTGTACCGGCCATTTTGATGGCGTCGTTCAGGCGGTTGGTGGATGTAGCGCTCTGCGCATGCGTGGCGTACACGGCATTGTAGCTGTCCTCGAACTTATTCAGCTCAAGCATCAGCGTGGTCAGACCCTTGTTTCGGTCGTTGGTGCTGCCCAGATAGGTACGTACAAGGTCAACCTCGTTCCAGTACCACACGAAGGAGAACAGCGTCACGACCACGATGGCCGCCGCAGACAGCGGAACGGCAATCTGGAAGTATGCCTTGATATGGCCCGCGCCATCGATTTCTGCCGCTTCAATCAGGGATTGGGGCACCTGACGATGGAAGTTGTAGAAGATCAGGATGCACAGGCAGCTCTTGAAGCCCTGACCCAGGGCAGCTGTGATCAGGAAGGGCTTGAGTGTGCCGTCAACCAGCGAGAAGGAGTTGAACAGCAGGAAGTTTGGCACGGCGATGGTCTGCGAGGGCAGCAGGAAGGACAGGATCAGGATCACCATCCAGAACATTTTGCCCGGGAAGTTGTACCGCGCAAAGCCGTAACCCACCAGCGAGCAGACAAACACCTGCAGCAGCGTTGAGGACAAGGCAATCGCCAGATTCTTGCCCAGCGAATTCCAGTAATCCATCGTCGCGACGGCCGAGGTATAGTTGTTCAGCGTGATGGAGCTGGGGATCCATTTGGCCGATGCATCCAACAGATCCGTCTTGTCCATCAGGGAACGGGAGAACATGTAGAGCACCGGGTAGAGGTAGATGAAGGCGATGGTGATCAGCAGCACGTAAACCACAATGCTCATGACCACGCCGCGGCGGTCGTTGCTGCCCAGCATAACCTTCTTGTAGTAATCCTTGCGTGCGCCCTTGGGAGGCAGTTTGAAACGTATCATTCTCTTCCCTCCTTAGCGCAGCGTCACGAGACGCTTCTCGTACTTGACCTTCTTGTCGCTCTTCTCCTTGAGGAGCAGGAACACGACTATCAGGATCACCGCGATGATCGCCGTATAGATCCAGCTGAAGGCCATGCCATAGCTGTAGCCCTTGGTCCACGGCGTGAGGTAGGTGGCGGAATAGATCAGCTCGATGATCTCATTCGTACCGCCGGTAGCCAGCGCCACAACCGTGTAAACCGAGTTCAGCAGAATGATGGGCTTGAGAATCGGCAGCGTGATCTTCCAGAAGGACTCCCAGCCGTTCGCACCGTCGATCTTTGCCGCCTCATACATGGTGGTGGAAACCTTTTGCAGGCCGGAGAGGAAGATCAGGATCTGAATACCCGAATTCCACAGGATCAGAATCAGGGAATTGAACAGCTCCGTGATCGGCTCCGCGATGAAAGCCGGAAGCCCTCCCAGCAGCACCGTCAGCGAACCGTCGCTCATCATGGGAACCGTCGCCACACCCTGCGCAGTCAGCATAGTCATCACGGGGCCGGTCGCAATGATCACCGGCAGGAAGAAGATCATGCGGAACAGCGAACGGCAGCGGATTTTGCTGTTGAGCAGCATGGCGATAATCAGCGAGAAGGAAATGATGATGGGCAGCTGCAGCACAAGGCTGATGGTGAAGGTACCAAGCGTTGTCGGCAGGTCCGTCTCCAGGGTGAAGACGTCCACATAGTTCTTGTACCAGAACTCCAGAGGCTGGAGCTGCACACCATTGTCAAAAATGATCTTGTGCACCGAGTAATTCAGCGAAGTGACCATCGAGCACACGAAGAAGATGATCACGCCAATAATCCACGGAGACAGGAACAGATAGCCATACAGCCACTCACGCACACGGCGTTTGGTGAGGCGCTTTTTGTCGTGCGGATTTTTTTCACGCTTAGAAGGTTTCTTCGGCGCGATGGCGATCTCCTGCATATTCTGCTGTTTTTTCTTAGTTGCCATTGCCGTTCACCACCTTAAAGCTCAGTTTCTCCAGAGTCACATCGTCCATGGAAGCTGCCCTGTCGCCGAAGTTCAGGTAGACCTTCGTGCCGTTGGACCAGGTGACGCAAACCATATCGCCGGAGCGGACATGATCCATGATCACACCATCCTTGCCGACCGTCTCATACAGCGCCTTCAGCTCGCCGTACCACTCAACAATCAGGCTCTCGTACAGTTCGTACCTGGAGGAGTAGATGCTGGAGGAGTTGGAGTTCTGCAGCTTGATGGGGTCCTCCCACGTAAGCAGGAAGGAGGGACGCGCCCCCTGCTCCATCAGGTGCAGGAAGAATTCCTTGGTATTGGCCTGGAAATTCACATACTCCACATAGTAAGGAATCTGACCAGACAGCGCGATGGTCAGGAACGGGATCTCTGCATCGGTGTAGGTGTAATCGCTGCCGCCGATGGGCAGATCGCTGATCGCATCTGCGTAACGCCACAGATAAGCGTTGGGGCTGACAAGGCTGGTGGTCATGACGTCATTTGCCTTGTCGACGATGCTGCTGTAAACCGCGGCCATCTCACTGCTGTCATGGTATGCATTCTGATGGTAGTAGTCCGCCAGCAGCTGGGTGATGCCCGTAAAGGATACACCCTTGACGTCTGCGTCGGTCAGCTGCCTGATCAGGCCATCCGCCACATCGCGGGACACAGCCGGGGTCAGGTAATGCAGCGTATCATACACCAGGCCGAAGGTAGGCTTGGACCAGGTTTGGGAAGTAATCTTCTTGTACGCGCTGAAAGTCATGGTCGGATGCGTCTCGATGTTCAGGCTCAGCACGTCGGCCTCAAGAGCGAAGCTTACGCCCATGGCTTCCGCCTTTTCCCGCAGCTCCTTCAGGCCATTCGCACCGCCAAGGGAGCGGGCCGGGCTGTAGCTGTCGGTGGGGATACCACCCGTCAGGCCGTTGGTCTGCCAGCCGCGGTAAACGGCGCTCATGTTCTCAACGCCCTTACCGTGGAGTGCATCGATGATTTCTCCGGCCTGCTCGAAGGTAGTCATCACCACGTCCTGCTTGCCAAGGATGAAATTTTCGCGCTCCAGACCAAGGAAGTCCAGCTGCACGTCGAAGTCACGATCCTCCGCACTTTCGAAGGTTCCCTGTTCAAGCAGGTAATTGCGGTAAGCCACTGCCAGGCCTGCATAGCTGGCCGTTGCGCCGCTTTCCAGCAGGAAATGCTGGATAACGTCGAACTGACGGCGATGGGCATTGCGGGTAGCCACGGCGCCGGCGCCGGGACCCATGGGCTGGCTGAACACAAAGCGGTAGGTGAGCTTGGCCGTCACCCAGTCAAAGGGCAGGTTGCGCACACCGTTGGGGTAAGCCTGAATGCGGGTAGAAATGTCGCCACCCTCGACCACGCCCAATACGGCGATCTGCTTATCCGTATGCACCATACCGAAGAAGGGCGCCAGCACATCCTCAGCCGGTACGCGGGTATCAGAGGACGCCTGATCCTCCACGCCGATGTTCATGCCGTAGACCTGCTTGTCATAGGGCGAGGAATAACGGCCTTCGTTATCCTCGAAGCCTACGATCGCGCCTTGTCCGTCGGGAATGATCATGTATCCCTTCCCTTCGCCCGCCACGCTGTATCCCATGAAGGGGAACAGATAGATGGATGCGATGGTGTAGGAATACTCGCTGATGGAAACGACCTTCTCCTTCGGGATCCGCAGGGCAGAGCCATCCTTGGCAGTGCCGGTAACGTACATGTTCTTCTGTACGCTGACCACATCCGCCGCCGCCAGCTCCACAGCTTTGCCGGCTGCATCCGTCGCCTGCACGCCGCAGGACACTGCAGCACCCTCTGCCAGCGGGACGGTTACCTGTGCAGTGCCGTCCACATTCTTGACTGTTACGGTATCGCCCTTGGTGGAAACGTAGTAGGTCTTGTTGAGGGTATACACCTTGCCGTCCTTCGCGGTAAGCAGGAACTCGCTCTCCTCAGCGGTTTTGGTGTACTTGGTCATGTCAACGCGTTCTTCCGCGCCAGCATCGTTCAGGACGATCATGAAGGTCTCGTCCCTGGTCTCTACGATGCTGTCCGTAGGCACATGCGCGTGAATGCCCGCCTCATCCAGCCATACATTCACATCAAAGCTGATGCCCAGATCCGTGTAGCTGATGTGCGCAGTAAAGGCATTCTCCGCAAAATCGTAAGTAACGGTGTTGGCATTGTTGATGAAATCCGCCTGAATAGGCTTATCCTTCACGTCCTCGAGATACTCGATGACCACGCCGGACTGGTAGAAGCCCTTCCAGGTCTTATTGCCGGTATTGGGATCCTGCACGGTGGAATACAGGAGCTGGCCATTTTCTTTGCTTTCGACGATCAAGGCCATGGTATCCTGGCGCAGGTACAGATTGAAGCGGCTGCTCGAGGCTACCAGCGTGTATCCGGCAGGAACGCTGGAGGAAGCCGCGGGCTCGCTCTGGGCGCCCTGCGCGAAGGCGGGCAGGCAGCAGGAGCACAGCAGCACCGCTGCCAGCACCAGAGAAAGCAGCTTAGACTTTCTTGACAAAGCGATACACCACCTCTCCGTAAATGGACGCAATGAAGTCCACCAGCTGGCTGATCAGCATGTACAGTACTACCATCAGAGCCACCACGACCAGCACGCAGAACAGCGTCAGGAAAATGGTCTTGAAGGTCTTCTTGAGCGTATAGTCATTCTGATACATCAGCATCAGGACGATCAGCAGAGCCGTCCAGCCAAGGCTGACCACATCGATGAGGGTGATGAAGAATTCCTCATTGAACGTCAGCACATTGGACAGCACCAGCTTGATGGGCTGGAACACAATCATCGGCGCCAGCGCATAGGCGGCGGTGATGAAGATGTCACGGAACTTCGCCTCGCCGTCGGTGATGGTGCAGACCAGATAGCAGCAGATGGTCAGCAGTGCATACACGCCGAAGACGCTGATGAAGTCGTTCAGCAGCTCAAAGTAACCGTCCGGCATCGTCTTGAACAGGAAGCCGGCAAAATACTTGTTCGCCACAAATTCCACAAAGAAGATCACCAGTACGATCATAGCCGACAGCACGCCCGCACGCTTTTCGCGCTTGATGCCGTAGCACGCATCGTAGGGATTGCGGAGCATCTGGAAGACGTAAAGCACCTGATCAATCAGCTTCACGCCGGTAATCTTCTGCTTCACAAACCGCACAGGCTTGAGGATTCCCGTCTTGCGATCAAGGAGCTTGATGATCTGCCACACCACGATGACCGCCACAGCCACGTAGATGATGGTGGACATGTTGGTGTGCAGCATGTTGGAGCGCTGCTCCCACCATGCGTCAGAGTAGCCCTGACGGTAGCCGCCGTTGCGGAAGGCCTCCATGGCCTCCTCATAATCACCCTCTCGGTAAAGCGCCTCGCCAAGACCTGTGGAAGCGTAGGTGAACAGGGAGTTCATGCGCAGCACTTCCGTCCACGGCGCCTTGGACTCGGCATACTTACCCTGCTGGAACAGCGTGAAGGCCTGATGCACAAGGTCGGTAAACTCCGTGGGTTTGAGGACCTGAATGCTGTTCAGGTTCGCATCCAGAACATAGATGGTGTAATCATCGTCGACCACCATACCCGTAACGGACTTGAACATACCGATACGCTGCTCGCTGAGCGCATCATTGGCACCGAACACAAACAGCAGCGCACCCTCGGAGGTATACTCCATGATGGTACCGTTGGCGTTGGCTGTGAAGATGGAACCGGAAGCATTGACCGCAACCGACGTATTCAGCTCAATCCACCATTCCGGCGTCATGGTGCTCTTGCCGGCCACGTTCAGACGGCGCAGGGAGCTTTCATCGCCCGCCTCTGTCACGGTATAGACCATGCCCTTCTGGTCGATGGTCAGATTCTTGACAGAAATCGGCACGATGCCCGCCACCACATCGGAATTCTCACCGAAAAGGAAGCGGCGCACATGCGTCAGGAGGGAAATGCGGGAGCTGTTGGCGCCATAGTAACCCAGGAACTCACCGCCGCCCACAGGGCTGATCTGCACGATACCATTGGTATTGCCCTTGGACACGATGTAGAGGTTGCCGCGCTTGTCCAGCACGACCTTCTGGGGCACATAGGGCGCCGTGTCACCAAAGAGCTGGTGTGTCGGCTTGCCATATTCCATGACATATTTGCCGTTCTTGTCATACACCAGTACAGCGCGGGATTTCTCATCCGCGACGTAGACGTTCAGGTTTTCGTCAACGAACACACCCATGGCGGACTTCATGTTCTTCTTGTCGACGATTTCCTTGACGAAGTTGCCTTCCTTGTCTACAACGAGGATGCGCTTGTTGCCGTTGTCGGCGATGTAGAGGTTGCCATCGGGGCCCATGCGGAGATCCTGCGGCTGCTTGAGGGTTTCTTCACCAAAGCGGATCATCGTACGCACAGGATCGTAGGCCGTTTGAGTCTCAATGAGGTCGTCATCCGTGCCGAGAGTGAAGGTGCGGAAGGGCGTCGCAGCCTGTGCAGTCAGGCATGCGGACAGAAGGAGGACGACGAGGAGCAGCCATGCTGCAAATTTCTTCATCTTCAATCCTCCTTACTTCAGGCCAGAGTGCGCCATGGTATTCATAACGCTGGACTGGCTGATGATGAACAGCACCAGATTCGGGACAAACATGATCAGTGCTGCCGCAGCTGCCATGCCCTGACCCTGAACCGTACCCACACCGGACAGGGTGTTCATATAGAACGCCAGCGTGCGGATGCTTTCAGTAGACGTGAACAGGTTGGAAGTTTCCGTGTTGTTCCACACCTGCTGGAAGGTCAGGATACAGCCGGTCGCAATGGCAGGCTTCACCATGGGCAGGATGATCTTCAGGTAGATGGTGAAGGAGCCTGCTCCCTCCAGCTGCGCAGCCTCCAGAAGGGAGTCCGGCACCTGATCCATGAACTGCTTGATCAGGAACAGACACACAGGCATTGCAATCAGCGGCAGGATGTGCGCCAGCCACGTATCAAGAATGCCAATGGTAGAGATGGTCAGGTAGCGCGGGATGACGACAGCCGTAGCCACGAACATCAGCGCCAGGTTATTGATCTCCATCATGATGTTCTTCAGCCGGAAGCGCATCTTGCTCAGCGCGAATGCAGCCATGGTGGAAATCAGGATGGCCAGCACCAGCACCGCCGCAGTCACTACCAGAGAGTTGAACACATAGCGGGAGAAGGGCACGGTAGAGGCCGCCGCCTGCTGCATCAGGTTCTGGAAGTTGATCAGCGAGGGGTGGCTCACGAAGAACTTCGGGGGGAATGCGAACAGCTCATCCATGGGCTTGAACGCGTGACAAATGATGTACACGATCGGCGCGCCCATCAGCACTGCCAGAGGAAGCAGATACACGTACAGCGGTATCTGGCTGGTTTCAAACTTTTTCGGATTGACCTTGGTTCCGCCAACTGCCACGGGATTCCCTCCTTTCTCAATCCTTCTCTTCAAACAGCTTGCGGGCCACAAAGGAGAACGCGTAGATCAGGCCCAGCAGCGCGACGGAAACCGCCGCGGCATAGCCCATCTCATAACGGGTGAAGCCGTAGTCCTCAACGTGGTTGACCATCAGCTGCGCTGCATACTGGGGCGTGGGGTTGGAGCCGGTCAGCATGACGCCGATCGCGCCCTGCTGGAACGCACCCGTCACCGCCATGACCGCGCCGAAGAGCATCTGCGGCTTCATCGACGGGATCGTGATGTAGATGACCTCCTGGAAGCGGTTCTTGATGCCATCGATGGCGCCCGCCTCATACAGCTCAGGGCTGACATTCAGCAGACCTGCCAGCATCGCCAGGAAGCCGACGCCCATGGACGACCACAGCGCCACAACCAGCACAATAGGCATGATATAGGTCGTGTTGGACATCCACAGAATGGGCTCGTTAATGATGCCCAGCGCAGTCAGCACATAGTTTGCAATACCGGACTGGTTGCCCAGGAATACCGTGCGCCACACGACGCTCATCGCCACGCCCTGCGTCATCGAGGGAGAATACAGGATCAGCGCCAGTACCGTGCGCGGGATCTTGCTCAGCTGGCTCAGCGACCAGGCAAGGAAGAAGGACAGCACATAGCCGATCACACCCACGACGATGGAGAACAGGATCGTGTTGGGCAGTACATACTGCAGGAAGATCGTGTCCTGCGTGAGCAGGTTGATGTAGTTCGTCAGACCGACAAATTCGGGCGTCTGAACCGCGTTGTAGTTGGTGAAAGACAGTGCCACCGCCATGCCCGTGGGGATGATGATGAATACCGTAAACAGCAGCAGGTACGGCAGCAGAAACAGATACGGTGTCTTCTTGCTCGTAATCATTCAGCTGTCCCCTCCTCTGCTGCGGCTTCAACAGCCTTTTTCGCGTTGTACTCTTCGATCAGGTTCGTAATAACCTCGACGCTCGGCGTGGGGAATTCCTCCAGCATCACGCCGTCCTTGTAGTAGCCGAATTCCTCCAGCTTGCGGTAGGTCTCGCGGTTAATGCGCTTGACCGCCGTGTCCATGGCGCGGCGCGCTTCCACACCGTCTGCCGTCACAGAGATGAAGGCGTTGGACAGCTCGCGCTCCAGCATGTAGGTTCCCAGCACCCAGGGCGCTTCGGTCATCCACTCCATCTGCTCAATGATGACCTGCTTATGGGCCGAGCGCAGGGGCAGGGTCGCAAAGGCTTCCTGATTGGCAGTGGGCCAGATGTACTCGGAGCCATAGGTGCTCTGCAGGAGGTTACCGAAGGAGCTCTGCACCTCTGCAGAGGACCACCACTTCAGGAACTCCCATGCCTCATCCTCCATGCCATGATCCGCCGCAGCAGACATGATGGCCATGGTTTCCGCGCCGCCGGTCGTCCAGCGGAGCACCTCGCCCTCGTCGTTGGTCAGACCGGGGAACAGCGCAATGTCCCACAGGCCGTCCAGCTCAGGCGCGGCGTTGAGCAGCAGGTTGTAGGTGGCCAGATCAGCAATGCCGATGGGCAGCGTGCCGTCGCGGAACTGCTGGTAGAAGCCGGGAGACGGAACGTCCGTAGGCATGTTGTAGATGGTGAACAGCTCGGTCATCTCGCGGAAGCCCTCGAGGGAGATCTCGCTGTCAAGGGTGGTATCGCCGATGGTCTCGGGGTAAATGGAGCCGCCGGCCTGCAGGATCAGGGGCAGCGTTCCGGGGAACACCTTCGTGCCAACCATGCCGGCCGTGGGGAAGTAGAAATTCATCGAACGGCGCTGCAGCTCCGGCAGGATGAGCTTGACCTCGTCCATGGAGTTGGGCACTTCAATCTGGAGCGATTCCAGGATGTCCTTGCGATAGAACATGACCCAGAAGTTGACCGTCTCAGGCATGGCATACACACCGTCGCCCAGAATGTAGGGGATGAACAGACCAGATGAGAAGCGCTGAGCCACCTCCGGGAAGTCCTCGAATTGCGTCAGGTCATACAGCGCGCCGCGGATGTTCAGGTAGCTGGGCACAACGTACTGCAGGCTCAGCACTACATCCGGCGCAGTACCGGCAGCATTGGCCAGTACCAGCTTGTTCGCGTCGGGCATCAGGGAGATATCAACCTCAATGCCGGTAGCGGGGGTAAACTGAGTGTCGATCATGTTCTGCACAGTCTCGACATACTGGCGGCTGCGGCCCATCCAGACCTGCAGATGGCCTTCCTCACCGTTGCCGGCAGTGTAGTCGGTGTTGGTGAAGGACGTAAAGAAGCGCTGAATCCCCGCTGCCGTGCTCTGGATGAAATTCGCCTTCGCCGGCAGCTTGGCTTCGGTCTGGTACAGGTAGATCTGGTCAATAGACAGATCATTGATGGCCATATCTGTCAGCTGCTGCGCCAGCATACGGGCAGCAGAGTTTGCGCCGGTGGAGAACTCGGACATACGGCGGGGCAGATCCTCAGGATCATCCGCCAGACGGCGCAGCTGATCTGCACACAGGGTCAGGGACGAGAACGCAGAGCCGCTTCCGATGGGCGAGAACTGCTTGATGTAAGTCACCTGATCCTCGCACTTCTGGGCCCAGCCATTCAGCCGGTCAACCAGATCAGGGAAGTTCTCCAGCATGTTATAATCTCGGTAGGGATCGGCCGTCGCACCGCCCATGAGGGACTTGATGTCATTGGACAGGACGTTGATCTCCTCCAGCAGTACATCAATGGTCTCATACACAGGAGTCATGCACTCTGCGTTGATACGGAAGGACAGGGTATGATCGCCCGCCTCCAGATAGAGGGTCATGTTCTCCCCCGCGCCGGTTCTGGCAACCATGTGCGTGAAGCTGGTCGTGTAGTCGAAGGCCACGGTCTGCGCCTCCGTGCTGGGAATCACGCCGTCCACATACACGTCGACGAAGGTCGGGAAGTCCGCGCGGGCACTCTGGCGGTAATAGGCGCCCAGCTGATACCAGCCGCTCTCCTCCACCGTGAATTTCCACGTCACTGTATCGCCCGCCGCATCGAAGGATGCGCCGTCAAGGAAGTTGATCATGCGGTGATCATTGTTGTAGGGAGACAGCGCCGCGTTGAACTCGCCCGCACCGCGGATGGAGGACTCGCTGCGCTCCGCAATCTGCTCGGCCTCGATGACAATGATGCTGTCACCCGAAGCATCGCCGCCCACATAGGCAGGTACCATCACAGGCGCCTTGAGGGTCAGGGCAGAGATATCCACGCCGCCATCCTGAACGGAAAAGGCAATGGTATGCTCGCCTGCCGTGAGCTCAAAGAGCATCGGATCGGCACTGCGGCCGGTGGAATCGCTGATGCCGGCCTCGTTAACGCCTTGCGCCGCATAGGGCGTGGTAGCAATTTCGTTGCCGTAGCGATCCGTGGGGAATACGCCGTCATCCACCCAGGTGGAATGCAGCTTCACGCGCTGCATCTCAGCAAAGCGGATTTCACCGTCGATGGCGACGGTCATTTCCGTAGGCAGCGTGGTGTTTGCCGTGTTCACGTAGGACAGCCAGATCTCATACTGACCATCCTCTGGTACGGCAAAGGTTGCCTCACCCTTTGTGTTCAGCGGCAGGGAGAGAGACATTTCGGTCGTTACGGCTTCACCGGCATATACGGGCAGCGTATATGCCCTGGCTGCTGCGGTATACAGCGTGTCCACCGTCTGCGCCGCCTGAACATCCTCCGCCACGGCGAAGGTGAACATGCAGCAAAGCAGGATGACCAGAGTAACGATTCGTGTGCGCAAGCTATTCACCCCACTTCATTAGTCTTGTACCAGAGCGCGGACGGCCCAGAGCGAAGCGCCTGTTTCGTCCAGCGCAGAGATGCAGGTTGCCCAGTTTTTCTGACCGGCCTCCAGCGCGGTATGCATCACGCCGGTGTAATTCAGGCCGTCAAGCGTCAATGTCACGTTGACGCCGTCAGTACATTGCCATGTTCCGGTAAGCGCGCCGGTGACCATACCATCTGCATGGAGCGTCATCTCCTGCGATTCGTGCTCCACCTTGTTGATATCGCGTCCATGGAGCAGCACCTTGTACACGCCGCTCATCGCTTCAGCTGCAACAGGCTGCGGCATTTCATTGGCATACCGCATCGGAGACACCACAGGCCAGCCGTCTGCCGTCATGTACATCTGATGCACGCGAACGCTGAAGGCCTCGCCCGTGTTGGCAAAACGGGTATGGAAGATCATGAAATACCGGCCTGTTTCTTCATCATAATAGGCGCTGTTGTGACCGGGGCTTCGGAACGCCTGCGTGAACTTGTTCTTGTCCGTAGAAACCGGCATGAACTCGTAGCCTCCCATGAGCTTCACGCCATAGGGCTCATAATCCGGATCGTTGAAAAAGGTGCCGGCGCGGCCTGCGCAGCGGATCATGTTCTGTCCCAGCGCATCCTCATAGGGGCCATCGGGCGTCTTCGACCGGCAAACGCGGATGTTGTAACCATCCGCCGCGCCCAATCCGCCAAAGGACAGGAACAGGTAATAGTAATCCGTATCAGGGCTGTAAAGGATATAGGGAGCTTCGATGCGGGCATGGTTGCCGCCCAGCAGCTTCTTGCCATATCCTGCATTGAGCTGTCCTTCCAACGGAAGGCCCGTCACGGGATCCATTTCCAGAATGTAGATACCGCCGGAATAGCTGCCATAAACCATCCACAGCCGATCCTCTTTATCATAGAACAGGCAGGGATCAATGGCATTGGGCAGCACCGTGGCGTTATATCCGCCGTAACCCGACTTGAGGATGATCCCCAGATTTTCGTACGGGCCTTCGGGCTTGTCACTGACGGCATAGCCCAGCGCCGACAGGGGCGATGAGCCCTCGCATGTGCAGTAATACATGTAGTACCTGCCGTCCGCCAGCTGCACCACGTCCGGCGCCCAGAAGGTCGTCGTCCTTGCATAGGAAAGTGCTTCCTTCATCTCCGTCTGCACCTCTTTCACAAGGGTACAGCCACCATTGGAGGCGTCTCGGGAGATCAGCTTCCACTTGATCAGATCGGCGCTTCTGGCCGCAGCCATATGGCTGCCGAAAATATAGTAGTAGCCGTCGTCCGCCTTGATAATCGACGGGTCATGGACGGCCACATCCTGCCAGCGCGGGGTCGGCAGCTCCGTATTGGGCGTGACGGCCTCCTCCGCAAGGACATTTGTCATTGTCCCCAGCAGGAGGATCGCCAGAAGGCTGATGAGCTGCTTGATCTTCATAGGCATCTCCTCCGAAAAAAATATCCGAATGCCAACGCGCTTCGGATTCGGTGATTTTGTACAATTAAGCACTATTGCTATCATAACCGCACTTCCGTTTCCTTGTCAAGGTATTTTGCTCAAATAACTGTTGTTATTTGAGCATTTTGTGCTCTTTTCTTGCGCTAATGCTCATTTTTTGCTTCGAAAACGTTTTTGACAGTGCATTGCTTGCAAGACACTGTTTTTGTGCACATCCACCAATGTGCAAACTTATCGCTCCGCAGATTCCCGCCGGCATCAGGGCGGGACTTCATCCTGTACGCTCATGTATTGCTTATCTGCGACATCTTCAGCACGGGAGTCGACGCCTTTGTCCCACGTGCAGGCTGACGAACACGCAAGGACTCCCGTCCGCATTTTTTCAAGGAGGGATACAGGCAGTGAGCCCACCTCCCGGCGAAGCTTTCCCCCGCAAAAGCCAAAAGATAAAACAGGGCGCTGCCCCGGTATTGGAGCAGCGCCCTTGCATGTGAATGTTGTATGCACGACAGTCAGCGCACCTTTGGCAGGAAGGGCTTACGCAGCCCTCCACCTGCGCAAAGTGAATCATTCGCTGACCCAATTTCGGATTCCTTGTCAGTTGGTTTTGGCCGCCATGGCTACCAGCTTCTGGCTGCGTGCAAGGAATGCAGTGATCTCTTCTGCTTCCAAAGGCTTGGCCGCCATGCGTGCCAGATCATAGAGCTGCTGGCACAGCATCTGCGTCGTTTCGTCCTCTGCATCCCGCTCTGCCAGCGCCTGCACCGTTGCATTGCGGCGATTCAATACCAGCGTGTAACGATCAGGCATCGGGAATTCCTGGCCGTACAGACGGCTCATTTCCTTCATGCGGCGCATCTGTTCATCCTCGGTCACAATGGCAGGGAGCTCGACGTCAGCCAGCGCAGCCAGATTGACAGGCATCTCCGCCTGCCCCACAGCCTTGCGGAACATGTCCGCCAGCTTTCCCTGATCCAGCGCCGCACCCTCGTCGCTTTCCTCCGTCAGACCGGATACATCCGCGTCCACGCGCACAAAGCTCAGACCCTCCTCGCCGCCGGAATACTCCATGAAGGACTGGAAGTTGCTGTCGATAAGGTGATCCATGACCACCACATCGATGCCGCGCTGGGTATACAGCGCCACGCTCGCCGCCTGCCGCTTGGGATCGTTGGTGTAGAAGACCTTCTTCTCCGCCTTGCCCTCGTTGGCAGTCTGATACTCGGCAAGGGTCAGATGACGGTCATCCGTCGTTTTGAACAGCAGCGCCTTCTTGACCTGCTCATAGAACTTCGCGTCTTTCATGCAGCCGAACTTCACGAAGGGGCTGATATCCTCCCAGTACTTCTCGTAGGTTTCGCGTTCGGTGTTGAACAGGCCTGCCAGCTTATCCGCAACCTTCTTGGTGATGTGCGCGGAGAGCTTCTTGACCGTCCCGTCATTCTGCAGGAAGGAGCGGCTGACATTCAGAGGCAGATCGGGGCAATCAATCACGCCCTTAAGGAGCATCAGGAATTCCGGGATAACCTCCTTGACGTTATCCGCCACGAACACCTGACCGGAGAACAGCTTCACCTGACCCTCATTTGCACCGAAATCATTGCGCAGCTTGGGGAAATACAGAATACCCTTGAGGTTGAAGGGATAATCAACATTCAGATGCACCCAGAACAGCGGATCTTCCCAGCCAAACATCTTATGGTAGAAATCAATGTACTCCTTGTCCTCGCATTCGGAAGGCTTCTTGAGCCACAGGGGCGCTGTCTCGTTGATCAGGCTGGGCTTGGGGTCCACCATGACCTTTCGCTTCTTGGGGGTACCATCCTCATTCGTCTCGCCTTCGACGGTTTCCTCGCGCTCATAGGGCTTGGCGTTTGCATCCTCAAGGTACACAGGGTACGCCATGAAGCCGCAGTAGCGGTTCAGCACCTCCCGCACGCGGTAGAGCTCCAGGAACTCCTTCGCATCCTCAGAAATATGCAGGATGATATCCGTGCCATGGACAGTACGTGCGCCTGCGCTGATGGCATAGTCCATGCCGTCGCTTGACTCCCAGTGCACAGCCTCCGCGCCTTCATTGGAAGAAAGCGTTTCAATTTCAACCCTGTCCGACACCATGAACACGCTGTAGAAGCCCAGACCAAAGTGTCCGATGATATCGCCCTTTTTCTCATCGCCCTCGAACTGCTTCATAAACTCGCTCGCACCGGAGAAGGCCACCTGATTGATGTAGCGGCGCACCTCGTCGTCGGTCATGCCGATACCGGTATCGGAAATGGTGACAGTACCCGCTTCCTTATTTACGGAGACGGAGACGGACATTTCCTCCTCCGCGCCGCGGAGCATACGGTGCTTCGTGATCGCGTCACAGGCATTTGACACAACCTCGCGCAGGAAGATATCCTGATCAGAGTACAGCCAGCGCTTAATGACCGGCATGATATTTTGTGCGTCAATGGATACGGAGCCCTTTTCCATATGGATAGCCATAAATAATATACCTCCTGTTGACAAACATCTTATATTGCATTCAGGGCGTTGATGTCCCCGGATGGTATTGTATCACCAGTTTACCCGAAATGCAAGCAGAAATTAGCACTCATCGCAAGAGAGTGCTAACAATTCTTTGTTTAAGAAAAAGGCAGGCCCTTCAAGCAAAAGTCTGCCTCCTGGGAAACGATCTTTATTCACACACCACCACCCGCGGAATGAACGCACCCTTGTACAGCACATTCTTCCTGCCGTCTGCAAGGCGAATGATCCGCCGTCCGTCGGAATATACCAGCGTTTTTCCGTCAAAATCATAATCTGCCGCGCCGTTGACGACCTCGGTCAGCGTGCCGTTCGCTTCCCGGCGTACAAGCACCCATGTATCCGGCACACAGCCGTTCGCTGCGTCATCTGTTTCGGCGTCGGCGCTGCGGGCGATGTCCACCATGACGCCCTCCAGCATGCGCTGCTGGGAGTCTTCCGCTGGCCGGCCGGCAATCTGCGGCTTCTTCCGGGCTGCCTTATCCGGATCCCCAATGATCGTCAGCAGCTTGCCCACACCCTTGAAGAATGCGCCCACATTGCGCGCCTTATCCACCAGAGACAGCCGCTTTGCTGCCGGCTGCTGATAGGGCCGGCGGATGAAATACAGCGCACCATCCGGACCTTCCTTGGGCCGGAGATAATCGGTTGCGTCATCCGCAAGGAGCTCTTCCAGCACGCCCGTCCGCAGATTCAGCTGCAGCAGCGCGCTGGGGCCCTTCGCCAGCAGCTCACCTTCCTCATTCCGGGCATATCCGGCGGAAGCATAATACAGCGTGCAGCCATCAGCACTGAGAAACGGCGCCGTGTCCTGCGTGTCACCCTGCGTCAGGATCTGATAGCGGGTGCTTCCGGCCTCCAGCAGCGCGATATGACACTCCCTGTTAGGAAAATCCAGCGCACAGACAAGCTGATCATCCCGCATGTGCATATCACGCACGAGAAAGGTTCGTTCGCTGAGCCAGCTGATCTCGCCATCCTCACTGGCATCTAATTCCCGGATGTACAATCCACCCATATCCGGTGTAACGAGCGCATAGAGGACCCGTCCGCCCATAGGCATGACCGCCGTCACCTGACAGGCGCTGTCCGCCATACGGCTTGCGCCCTCATAGGGATTTCTCTGGTGTTGAAACTGCGCGCCTGCACCCTCGTACTTCCAGGCATTGCGCATTTCCAGCTCCCGCAACGTCGTCATGTACTTCTCCTTGCGGATGCTGCGCAGAATCTGTGCCCTGCCCTGCGCATAAACGCCCATTTCACCGTCAGAAATAAACAATATCCCTGCTTCCATCGCTCCTCACGCTCCTATGCCCGCATGATACCAGAGCCTGATATGATTGTCAACGCGCCCGTAGCATTTTTTACAACCTTATGCTATATTATTGAAGAAACCGGGAACAAAACCGATTTCTGCGTCGTCTAACAGTTGAAAGACCAAACCGCCGTCCGCTTGATCGAAAGCGAGGGATCACATATGAGCGACGAATTCACACTGCGGCGTGCACACAAGGGCGACACAAGCGCCTTTGAACGCCTTGTTACACCTCATGAGCAGATGCTGTGGCGCGTATGCTGGCACTATACGCACCACCAGGAGGACGCCAGCGATTGCCTGCAGGAAACCATGCTCAAAGCATGGCGCTCCATTGGCAGCTATCGGCTGGACTGCGTGCTGGAAACATGGCTGTATCGCATTGCATCCAGCGTCTGTCTTGACTTCCTGCGCAAGCAGAAACGTCTGCCCGTCACCGAATCAGCCGACGAAATGGCCGAAACAGGGTATCACCCCATCGACAGCTCCCCTGCCCCGGATGAAGCCGCGCTTCATGCAGAGTCCAACGAGCAGCTCCGCGCCGCCATCGACAGTCTCCCCGGAGAGATGCGCACAGTCCTCATCCTATATGCCCTTGAAGGACAGCCCTACGAGGTGATCGCAGAAACGACCCGTACCGCCGTCGGCACGGTCAAAAGCCGCCTGAACCGCGCACGGCAGAAGATTGCGAAATTTCTCGCCGACCACGGGAACAAATCCATCACCCCAGCGTCAAACAGGATGAAAGGAGGGCGCGCAGATGCATAACTACGACGAGAACGAAGTCCTCCGGGACATGCTGTCAGGCCTGAATGATGAAGTTCCCCCCATGCCGGAGGAGCTTCACACCGCCTGGATGCAAAAGGTGGAGGAGCACATGGAGGATCATCGCGCCGCAAACACCCGCAGCCGCAAGGCTTTCACCCATTTCCTGAGCGCCGCAGCTGCACTGGTGTTCATCGTGGGCGGAACGCTGCTGACGCGCGATGACCTTGAAAACCGCGCAAGACTTGAAAAGGACTACGCCATCACCGCTGCTTCCAACGATCAACTGGCTTATGCCGCCAAGAACGCTGCTGAATACAGGCAAGCTCTTGCAGACTACGAAAACGCCGTCAATGGCGCTGCAGCCAATGACGCCGGCGTGACTGCCGCCATTTACACCGCCGCGTCCGGAGCATCCTATGATTCCGTACCTGCCCCTGCGAGCGCCGAAGCGGAGACCGGGACTTTCACGGCATATGGAAAGCGCAGCGCCGAAGCCGAGGACGCTATTACAGAAGAATCCGCCGCTGAGACCGTCAGTACCATTGGCGAAAAGAAGATCATCCGCACCGCAACCCTGACCCTTCAGACCCAAACCTATGACGGAAGTCTGGCCAGCCTGAAGACTATGTGCGAGGCCGAGGGCGGATGGATCGAAAACAGCAGCGAGAGCCTGAACAGCTCCACCGGCCTGCGCCGTGCATACCTGACGCTGCGGATTCCGCAGGATGCGCTGGACGGCTACATCGCCGGAACGCAGGAGCTGGGCCGTATCACCAGCCGCTCGGAAACCGCGACCGATGTGAC
>JAFTWV010000125.1 GCA_017465155.1 Clostridia bacterium | reverse complement strand
GGAGAGGAACACCGCCGGGCCGCCCAGATCGTCCGCCTCGCCCCAGCGCTCCGCCGGGGTGCGGCCGATGATGACCTTGTCAAACGGATGGCGCTCGCCATCCGGCTGGATCTCGCGCCGCGGCGCGGTCTGCGGGGTCGCGATGTAGCCCGGGCCGATGCCGTTGCACTGGATGTTGTACTGGCCGTACTCGGAGCAGATGTTCTTGGTCAGCATCTTCAGGCCGCCCTTGGCCGCAGCGTAGGCAGACACAGTCTCGCGGCCCAGCTCGGACATCATGGAGCAGATGTTGATGATCTTGCCGTGGCCCTTCTTGATCATGGAGGGGATCACAGCCTTGGCGCAGATGAAGGGTGCGTTCAGGTCAACGTCGATGACCTGACGGAAGTCCGCCGCGCTCATCTCGCACATGGGGATACGCTTGATGATGCCTGCATTGTTGACCAGGATGTCGATCACGCCGACTTCCTCTTCGATCTGCTTGACCAGCGCATTCACGCCGTCCTCGTCGCAGACGTTGCAGACGTAGCCATGTACCTTGATGCCCTCAGCTTCGTAAGCTGCCAGACCCTTGTCAACGAACTCCTGCTTCAGGTCGTTGAAGCAGATGGTCGCGCCGGCCTTGGCCAGAGCCTTCGCAATCGCGAAACCGATGCCGTAGGACGCGCCGGTAACCAGAGCGACCTTGCCTTCCAGAGAGAACATGTTCATGGGGAGATACCTCCTATTTATAATCTTAATTACTTCAGGTCCTTCATGGCGATGCCGTCCATATCATCGAAGTCCTGATTCTCGCCGCACATACCCCAGATGAAGGTATACGCCTGGGTACCGCAGCCGGAGTGGATGGACCAGGAGGGGCTGATCACCGCTTCCTGATTGCGCATGATGATGTGGCGGGTTTCCTGACCTTCGCCCATGAAGTGCATCACGAAAGCATCATCGGGCATATCGAAGTACAGATAGACCTCCATGCGGCGATCGTGCGTGTGACAGGGCATGGTATTCCACACGGAGCCAGGCTCCAGCCTGGTCATGCCCATCACCAGCTGACAGGACTGCACCTGACCGGGCAGGATATACTTGCAGATGGTGCGATGGTTGGCCGTTTCAAGGCTGCCGAGCTCCTGACGGACGCAATCCTCCGGACGGATGTAAACCGTCGGATAAGCGGTATGGGCGGGACAGGAGTTCAGGTAGAACTTGGCGGGGTTGGCAGGATCGCTGGACGCAAAGACGATATCCTTGCTGCCGCGGCCCACATACAGGCCGTCACGATGCCGCAGGGTATACACAGTGCCATCCACGGTCACAGTGCCCTCGCCGCCGATGTTGATCACGCCCAGCTCGCGGCGCTGCAGGAAATACTCAGCGCGCAGCTCGTCGCCGGCAGCCAGCGCCAGCGTCTTGTTCACCGGCACAGCGCTGCCCGTGATGATGCGGTCAATATGGCTGTATACCAGCTTGACGTCATCCGCCTGGAACAGATCATCAATCAGGAACTCCTCGCGCAGACGCTTGGTGTCATAGTGCTTTACATCGCGGGGCGAGGATGCAGTACGAAGCTCCATGGGATTTCCCTCCTTCGTTTGTGAAAGCGCTTACACATCTTGTCGGACGTATATCCGAAGCATCGCACTTTCTTATGCTTCTATTGTACAACGGATTTTCTGTTTTGAAAAGAGCCAAAAAGAGAATTCAACCAATTTCCTGCCAGAAAAGTTGCAGGAATTGGGCTGGTATGTGAAGAAATAACCAGATTGAAACGTTATGTTTAACGAGATGCCCACCAGTCGCTGCATTTGCGGCCCTGCCGACAGAGCGACTTACAGAAAGGATGCTGATCTTCATGAGGAAGGCTCGTCTGATTCCCCTGCTGATCCTGCTGATGCTCTGCCTGTGCGCAGGCGCATCCGCATCATCGGCTGCCTCGGGCGGCCCTGGCGGACAGGTATACATCGCCTCCGTCTATGACGCCTACGGAAAGGTCACCACGCTGACCGACGGCGATACGTCCACCACCTGGACAAGGAGCGCCGCCGCTTACAGCCCTGATCTGACCATCAATCTGTACAGCGCGACGGTCGGCGAAATATGGCTGCGCAGCGGTCATTGCTACACCCAGACCTATTACAACCATTTCGACCGACCCTCGGTTGTTGCCGTGACGCTTTGGTACAACGCCGACCGCTACACCAGCGCCAGCGTTACCTACCGTTACCGCCTGACAGATGCATATCGTCCCTATACGATGTCATCGGAGTGGAACAGCGGGTATCAGCGCCTGCTGCTGCCCCAGAAGTACAACGGCGTCACACGCATTGAACTGACCATTGAATCCACCATCAACGGCTATGGCAGCACCGGCGCCACCCTGACGGACGTGATCATCGCGCAGGGGCAGCACGCGACAGCCACCCCAGCATACCGCGGCACAGCCACTCCCCGGCCCCATGTGGAGTACGTCACCCCAACCCCCGGCCCCACGCAGAATGTGCAGTACCTCACACCTGTGCCTACCGCAACGCCTCTGGTGCAGCTGATTACCCCCACCCCCACGCTTAACATCATCGTGCCTACCCGCGAGGTTGTGCTGCTCACGCCCGTCCCGACCAGCACGCCGTTGGTGCAGCTGCTCACGCCCGTGCCCACCTCGACCCCGCTGGTGGAGCTGCTCACACCCACGCCTGCGCCAGACCTGCCCACCTTCCCCAGCGAAGGGATTCCCGCCGCGCTGCTGCGTTCCATGGCAACCCGTACCGGCCCCGGCACAAGGTATGACGAGCCCGGCACCTTCTTCCGTGAAGGCAGCTATGTCAACGTCATCAGCAAGGTCTTTGACAGCTCTGGCTCGCTGTGGTGGTATCAGGTTGAGTTCTATTACAAGAACCAATGGTACCGCGCCTATACGCCTGCAAACCGCATTGATCTGAACCGCAATTACGTTCCGGATGAGAACACGGATGCCGTACGCATGAAGATCCAGCGCAGTTCACCGGTGTATTTCGGCCCCGGCACGGAGTTTGCCACCTTCTGGGGCAGCAACGCCGCCCAGGGCGCCAACGTGATGGTCTACATCATCGAGGAGGACTGGGCGCAGATCGAATACCGCGACTACGGGCTTGACATTGTCCGCCGCGGATGGATCCCGCTGGATTGCCTGTCAGACTAACTGCATCAAAAGCTCCCCCGATCCACGCCGATCGGGGGAGCTTACCGTTATGTATACGGCTTTTGTCCCAAAGGATTTCTACATTATATATGCTTCCTGTGTTCGCTGGCAGCACGGAGCAGCGTCTCCCGGTCATTGGGCAGCGTTTCATCCAGCAGCTGATCCAGCAGCCAGTTCAGCGTCTCGCCCAGCTGCTTCCCCGCAGGAAAGCCGGACGCCATCAGATCACGGCCATTGACAGCCATGTCCTTGAGCGTTACGCAGGGCTTGCTTGCAATCACGTCCTCCAGCGCGGTGCGAAGCCGCTTCGTCGCTTCGTCAATCTCACGCTGCGGCTTCCTGCCCTTGGCGGATTCGTCCGCGTGGTTCACATCCATCAACTGGCGTGCAACCTCCTCGCCAAAAGCGCCAAGCAGGCGCATCATGGCCCGGCGTTCAGGCAGGAACTCATCGTCATGATGCTCCACAAGCAGCGTTACCCGCTCCATCGTGGCGTTGTCAGTCTTCAGGCCCAGCAGCACCTGACGGGCGATCTTTGCGCCAAGAGGCTGATGCCCCCATGCATGCCCAATCCCATCCTCATCCAGGGTGAACACATGCGGCTTGGCGACATCATGCAGCAACATGGTCAGGCGCAGCACCTCATTTGACGGAGCATGCTCTACCGACTGCACCGTATGCTCCCAAACGTCGAAGGCATGATAGGGCGTATGCTGATCAAAGCCATCCATTGGCTTAAGCTGCGGAATGATGGTGAACATCACATCCTTGTATTCGCGAAGAATGAGGCCTGCACCCTGCCCGCAAAGGAGCTTGGCCAGCTCCACGCGGATTCGTTCCGCCGCTACCCCGCCAAGCGTCTCCTTCAAGCGATGAATCGCGGCTGCTGTCTCCGGTTCGATATCAAAGCCGTACACTGATGCAAACCGCAGCGCACGCATGATCCGCAGCGCATCCTCGCCAAAGCGTTTCTCAGGATCGCCTACACAGCGGATGATCCCCTTCGCCAGATCCTCCCGGCCGCCAAACGCATCCACAAGCCCCGTATCCGGATTCCAGGCCATCGCATTGATGGTAAAATCCCTGCGTGCAAGGTCTTCCTTTACGTCCGCAACGAAAATCACCTCGTCAGGATGGCGATGATCGGTATATGCGCCGTCCACGCGGAAGGTGGTTGCCTCATAAGGCTCATGCTCATACATCACGGTAAGCGTACCATGCTTCAAGCCCGTTTCAATCACATGGCAGTCAGCAAAAATCCGCTGCATTTCCTCCGGCAGCGCGCTGGTACATACATCCCAATCCTTGGGTGCCCGGCCCAGGAGCGCATCCCGGACGCACCCGCCGACCACATAAGCCTGATATCCCTTCTGATTCAGCCGGTTCAGCACAAAGGCTGCGCCGGCAGGCAGCTTCATCATTTCGCATCACTCCTTTGCCGTGACTTATATTATACCTGATGTCCCCTTTCGTTTGCAAGCAGTTTCCGGAACGACACATTTTGTTTATGTTGAACAAATTTATGTCCAATATTTCTACATTCACATTCTGTGTCAGCAGGCAAAAAAATTTGTTTTTGTCTTGCATTTTCTTGCTGTACGTGTTACAATTAGCTGGTTAGCAACTGGCCCGGTTGTTGGGCGGCTGCATGTGCCGCTCCAGCGGCGCGTGTTCCATCGCCGAGCCGATACGTCTTCTAACTAACGCTGTCCACCCGTCCCTTCCAATTGATGCGTGGATGGCGTTGCTGTGCGCTTGCTTTCACCAGGCGCCGGCACCATGGGTGCGGACTGCATCATGGATGCTTAGGAGTGGGTTGCTCCCAAGCGGCAAGATCGAGTCCGCTGCTTCAGCATGACGGCGAAAGCCGGCGTGCACAACATCAGGGTTCTCCTGATGAACAAACGCAGCTGTTCAAGGCTGCAGGAAGCCCGCACCGGTAAACCGGTGAGGCCAAAAATTTGGAGGTGCATTTTACTCATGGCACGCATTTCAGGTGTGGACCTGCCCCGTGAAAAGCGAGTGGAGTATGGCCTGACCTACATCTACGGCATCGGTCTGAAGACTTCTCAGAAGATGCTGGCTGAGGTTGGCATCAATCCCGACACTCGCGTGAAGGATCTCTCCGAGACCGACATCAGCAAGCTGCGCGATTACATCGAGCACAATCTGAAGGTCGAAGGTGACCTCCGTCGTGAAGTGGCGCTGAACATCAAGCGCCTGATGGAGATCGGCTGCTACCGTGGCGTCCGTCATCGTCGTGGTCTGCCCGTCCGCGGTCAGAACACCAAGAACAACGCCCGTACTCGCAAGGGTCCCGCGAAGACCATTGCCGGTAAGAAGAAGGCTGGCAAGTAATTTGCTGAGCCTGCAGAATTAACGGAGGGATAAACAATGGCTCCTAAGTCCAAGAACCTCAAGAAGGTTGTCCGCAAGCGCAAGGAGCGTAAGCTTGTCGAGCGCGGCGCTGCGCACATCAGCTCTTCTTTCAACAATACCATCGTCACCATCACTGATACGCAGGGCAATGCCCTGTCCTGGGCCTCCGCTGGCGGCCTGGGCTTCCGTGGCAGCAAGAAGTCTACTCCCTTCG
>JAFTWV010000124.1 GCA_017465155.1 Clostridia bacterium | reverse complement strand
ATCCCCATATGCCATCCCACCCTGCGCCTTGCTGTCCTGCCACTGGCAGCACATCTGCGGCATGACGCAACCTGCCACCGGCAGCTTGCGGGCACGACGAGGCTGGGCGACGACGAAGGAGGGGAACACCAATGGCCATCTATCACATGCAGGCAAAAGTCGTAAGTCGCGGCAAAGGACGATCCGCCGTGGCAGCCTCTGCCTACATGAGCTGCTCCAGCGTGACAAACGAGTATGACGGCGTCCACCATGACTACACACGCAAGAAAGGTTTGATGTGGGAGCGGGTGTTTCTGCCCGAAAATGCGCCCACCGAGTGGCAGGATCGCGCTGCCCTCTGGAACGCCGTGGAGGATGCGGAAAAGAGTAAGGACAGCCGCCTTGCCCGGGAGTTTGTGGTGGCCCTTCCGCGTGAGCTGAACCCGGATCAGCAGATCACCCTGCTGACGGAGTACATCCAGCAGCAGTTTGTGGCAGACGGCATGTGCGCTGATGTGGGCATCCATGATCCTGATCCGCCCGGTCATAATCCCCATGCCCATATACTGCTGACGATCCGTCCGCTGGATGAGCATGGGAAGTGGCGGTACAAAACAGAAAAGGAGTACCTGTGCATCCGGGGCGATGAGGAGCGTGGCTTCACAGCAGCCGAATTTCTCCATGCGCAGGACGAAGGCTGGCAGAAGCAGTACCCCTATCTGGTCGGCAAGAAGAAGGTGTACATGACCACTGCCGATGGTGAAGCCCAGGGCTTGAAGCGTGCCTCCAAGCATCCGAAAAGCACCGCCTACGGCAGGCAGAATCCCATCACGGAGCGCTGGAACAGTGAAAGCCAGCTGATCCTCTGGCGCAGCGCATGGGCGGACATCGTCAATTTGCACCTGGAACGAGTGGGCTCTGCCGAACGTGTTGATCACCGCAGCCATGCCGAGCGTGGACTGGACGAGCAGCCCACCATCCATGAGGGTGTTGCTGCCCGTGCCATGGAGAAGAAGGGCATCATCTCCGACCGCTGCGAGTTGAACCGGCAGATCAAGGCCGACAATGTCCTGATGCGGGAGCTGAAGAATCTGGTCGCCATGCTGACCGAGCTTGCAGCCGATGCAGCCGCCTCCGTCACTGACAAGCTGACCAAGCTGCGCGAAAAGCTGATCGTAATTTGCTACCAGATAAAAGTCATTATCAAGAGTAAGGACAAGCGCACCGCGACAATTCAGGCAACGCAGCCGAAACTGAAGCGGTACAACGAGCTTGTGCAGCAGATCAGGCAAAAGTCCAAAGCTCGCAAGGCCCTGGTGGCGGAGCAGAAGAATACCTCCAAACTGAACCTCATCAAGCAGCACGACCTTTCCCGGCAGATCACGACGCTCACAGAAGAAATCGAAGAGCTGCGCTCCGAAAAAGAAAACCTTCTGCTGGATCTCGGCTGTGCGGAGGATACTGGCGTCAAGGCGGTGCAGAACGAAATCACCGCCATGGAGGCCAGCTTTCACAAGCTGGATGAGCAGAAGGAACAGTATTCGATTGAACTGGATGAAACCCTTCAGCAGTACAAGCAGCTGCAGAGTCAGGCAAATGCAGATGCAGATGAAATTCAGCGCAATGCCGTCACCGCTGCCAGTAGCAGACTGCAACAGGCGTATGGAAAGCGCTTTGATGCGCAGCTGCTCAGGGATAGCCAGAAGGAGATTTCCCGACTGGCAGATCCCCGTGAAGCCGACAGCTCTATCCGGGAACAGCTACGGTTTGCTTCACTCAGAGCTGAAAAAGAAGCATCATACAAGCATCACAGCTGCGAACAACGCCTCCTGCCCGGTGATTCATCAAACGGGAATGTCACACTGGAAAAGAGCTGAGGCGCATTGCCCCAGCTCTTTTTCATGTGTTCACGGATGCTTATAATCCCCGATGACCAGCCCGCTCTCCCGGGCGCGGACGGCCAGCTCGGTACGATTGGCGAACTGCGTCTTCTCGCGGATGCGCTGGATGTGCTGCTTCACGCGGGTAACGGAGAGACACAGCGTTTCGGCGATGGCGGCGTCGGTCTTGCCGCTGACCAGCTCACGCAGCACCTCCAGCTCGCGCTCGGTGAAGTCGTTGCTCAGCGCAGCGCCAAGGCGGGTGACCGGCGCGGAGTCCGGGTAGATGGATTCACCGGCCATGGTGCGGTCCATCACCTTCAGGAGGGCCTCGGCTGTGGGCTCCTTGTACCAGAAGCTCTCCACGCCAATCTGACGGGCCTGGGCGATGTAGCTGTATTCCGGCTGGCTGGTGATGATGATAATCTTGATGTGCGGGTAGTTTTTCTTGATCTTCTGTGCAGCCTCGATGCCGCTGACGTCCATGGCTGTGCACACGTCCATCAGGATCAGGTCGACCCGGTTGGTCATGCAGTAGAGCTCCGCCATGGCGGCGCTGTCCAGCGAGGGCACCAGGTGATAGTTCTCGCTGGTGGCCACGAAGATCTCCAGGAGCTTGCGGGCCATGGGATCGTCTTCCACAATGAGGACATTATACATCCATGGTCACCCCTTTCTCGAAAATGATGGTCAGCATGAAGCGTGGCTCGGCGTCGATGCGCATCTGTCCGCCGGCGGACTCGATCTTCCTGCGGGCGGTGCTCAGACCGCCGCCCTCGGTGACCAGGCCGGTGGGAACATCGCCGTCGTTGGTGTAGCGGATGATAAGGGCCGTTTCCGTCTGCTCCATGTCGATCCAGAGCTGCTTTGCGCCGGCGTGGCGGACGGCGTTGGTGAGCGTCTCCGCACCCATGGCAGCGATGAGCTTCTGCTGCTGGATGTTATCCGGCAGCGGGCCGCTGACATGCACCTGCATGCCGATAGCCTTTGCTGCATTGCGCAGGCTGGAGAGGGAGTCGGTCTCCTGCCGGGGCTCGGCCTCCATGCGCAGCACCTCGATGTTCCGCTGCCAGACGTCGATGATGCGCTTGGGGTCGCCGGATTCATATTGCAGGTAGTGGCGGGTCATCAGCAGCGCCTGACCGAGGAAGCCGTGCAGGTTCACGCGGGTTTCGAGGCGTTCGCGGGCGATGACGTACTCATCGACCTTGTCGCCGTAGCTGCGGATGCGGGCGTTCATGTCCTCCAGGTCGCGGTGCCTGTCCTGCAGTTCACCCACCAGCTGATGCTGACGGGTGGTGTCGGCGGCGGTGATCTGGATCGTGCCGTCCAGCGCTTCCCTGCGGAAGGAGCGGACAGTTCCGTCCGGCAGGCGGAATTCGGGCTGCTCGCCGGAGGCAATGCGCTCCACGCCCTCCACCGGCGGATCAGCTGTCAGCGCCTGCCAGAACAGCTCTGCATTTTGCAGCGCCTTGCCGAAAATGGCATGGCTCAGTTCGTTCATGCGGTGGTTGGTCAGCAGAATCAGGCCGTTGGGCTGCGCATAGCACAGGCCGGTCTCCAGCTGATCGAGACTTTCCTTGATGGAGGAGGGGGTGATCGCCGTTTGGCGGCGGTTGATCTCCTCGATGATGACCATCACGAAGAAGGCCGCGATGGCCAGCCATACCAGCAGCGGGAGCATCACCGGCTGCTGCTCAAACCACAGGGAGACGGCCGGAATGTGCGCCGGAGCCCGCTCTGCGCGGATGACGGAGGCATACAGCAACAGCATGGCCGCCATGACCGCCGTGCATACCGGCAGCAGAATCAGCTTGACCTTGCCCTGTTTTTTGCCCACGAGAAGGCTGGTGCAGATGCCGGCGGTCATCGTCAGGAAGAACAGGGTCGCAATGATGGTTTTCAGGCTCATCGGGAGGGCTGCATAGGTGATCATGCCTGTGCACCTCCCTTTTCGATCATCGCGTCGATGATCAGGTCCTCATCCTGCGACTCGCATTGAATCTTTCGACCGTTCAGCATGAACGCGGGCGGAGCGGACAACGCTTCCCGGCAGCCCGCCTGGATGCGCAGCTGGAACGCATCATCCTCATACTCGGCAGTCACCATCATCGCGCTCAGCTGCCCCAGCAGCTTCTCCGTCACGTCCTCAAACAGGGCGTAGGCAGCGATGATCTGCTTCACATCGCACTGGCCCTCGCAGCGGCAGTCCAGATAGGT
>JAFTWV010000123.1 GCA_017465155.1 Clostridia bacterium | reverse complement strand
GAGCAGATATCCACCTTCAGTTCCTTCTTGGTAGAACCGGTCTCAAACGTCTCACCGCACACGCAGCGAACGATGCACTTGCCGTAGTTGGGATGGATCTTTTCCTTCATTGCGATTTCACCTCTTTCGCGTATGCAATGATCGACTCTATTAGCCGCGACCCCTATTGTATCACATTCATAAAGGGAATGCAAGGGGTCTCCGCGCCTTTTTTTTCATTGCTGGCGTTATTTATTCATTGCGGCGGCCCAGTCCTTGACGCGGACGAACAACTCTTCGTTGGATGCGGTCTTTTCCAGCATGGACGTCAGCTCCGTGACAGCCTTGCCTGCGGGAAGATCACCCAGCATGCTGCGGATCAGCGACAGCGCCTGAGCATGCTCGGGCGTGATAACGCTCTCGGCCCGGCGGGTGCCGGAGACGGACAGATCAATGGGCGGGTACACGCCGGCCTGGGCGGCTGCGGCGTCCAGCACCAGCGTCAGGTTGGCAGCGGTGCGGAATTCGCTGACGACAGCGTCGTCCACCTTGCTGCCATTATCGGTATTCATGGCCGCGATGATGGTCAGCGAGCCGCCCTCCCGCAGGCAGCGGGCAGCGCCGAAGAGCTTCTTGGCCTTGAACAGGCTGGTGGGATTGACCGATCCGGGCGATTGACGGCTCTGCTGCATGGCTGCGGCCGTGTAGACCTTGGACAGCGTTGTGAGACTGTCGACGAGCAGCACCACATCGCGCTTGGCTTCCACCATGCGCTGCGCACGTTCAAGCGCCAGATCTGTCAGGCGCAGGTGACTTTCCGGAGCCATGTCGAAGGTCGTGGCCAGCACGGGACAGCCGACCTCCTCGCGGAAGAGCGTTACATCCTCGGGATTCTTATTGTACAGCAGCGCCATGACCTCTGCATCGGGATGATTGGCATGGATTGCGCAAGCCAGACGCAGCAGCAGCCGGGTCTTGCCTGTATCGGGCGGGCAAAGCAGCAGCGCGCGCTGACCAAACCCCATGGGGGTGACAAGATCCAGCAGGCGAAGATCTGCCTGATCACCCTCGGAGGAGGCAAGGGACAGGCGGCGGGTAGGGTAGACGGGCGTCAGATCATCGAAAGCAGAGCGGCTTTGGAGCGCATCGGGCGCAGCGCCGTTAACCTCGGTAATATAAAGCATGGCGGTCACCTTATCGCCGTCGCGCTGGGGACGTGTCTTGCCGACAACATAATCACCGCTGCGCAGCCCGAAGCGCCGCACCTGTGCCATGGAAACATAGATGTCCTTGGCGGAGGGCAGGAGACTGTCACTGCGAAGAAAGCCATAGCCGTCGGGATGCAGCTCCAGTACGCCTTCTCCATCAAGGCAGTCGCCGGCAGCGAGCATCTCGTTGACTGCCGGGTTAGCGCCGGTCGGCGCATCAGGCGCTGTGGTAAAATCACGACGGGGTGTGGCGTAGGGCGCAGGCTGCCGCTGCTCATAAGCCGGGCGCTGCTCGTAAGCCGGGCGTGCAGGCTGGTCATAGGCCGGGCGTTGCTCGTAAGTCGGGCGTGCAGGCTGGTCATAGGCCGGGCGTTGCTCGTAAGCCGGGCGTGCAGGCTGCTCATAGGTCGGGCGCTGCTCATAAGCTGGGCGTGCAGGCTGCTCATAGGTCGGGCGCTGCTCGTAGGCCGGGCGGGACTGGAAGCGTGGATTCTCACCATTGGCCGGTCGGCGGTCTGCGCTGTAAGCTGGACGCGGCGGCTCCTGACGAACTGGACGGCTTTCCTCATCCCGTTGGAAGGCAGGCTGCTCCTGAGCGGACGCGGCTGGGCCAAATCGCGGCGTGAAGCCTACGGGACGCGTCGTCTGCGTGCGCTGCGTCTCCATGGGCGCAGGTGTGCGGGGCGTGTTTGTGCGATTGCCGTAGGCGGGAGCCTGATAGGCAGGCCTGCTGTTGAAACGGGGCGGCGCGGCATAGGCCTGCCGGAACGCAGGCTGTGCAGAGGCTTGCGGGGCAGGGGATTGTGCTGCGGGAGCGGAGGGCGCAGCTTGCGGTTCAGGCGTGTCAGCAGCCTGAACCTGCGGCGCAGAAGCCTGTTCAGGAGCGGGAGCTGCGTCGGTTTCAGGTGCGTCGGGCTTCTGCGCCTCGATGGCCTGCGTCAGCTTTTCAACAATGCCCTGCTTGGAGATGCCCGCGCTCAGTGGTACATGCAGCTCTTTGGCCAGCTTGCGTAGCTCGATGACGGTTTTTGCGGAGAGATTCATATCAGACATGGCGTGACCTCCTTATGTCCGTGGCGTGTCAGCTGCGACGCGCGACAACGAAGTCGCGGGTTACGGCCTGCTCGACAAAATGCTGGAAATCATCGTAAGGGGCTTCTGTCAGCGGGGTGAAGCCTGCTTCGGTCAGGAGCTCTATCAGCGCGCTCTTCTTCAGCGTCAGGGTATTGAAGGAGAGGGCCAACGCGCCGCCGGGCTTCAGGGCTGCATGCCAGGAGGGCAGGACGCGCTTCATCAGCTGGGTGAAGGATTCGGTGCGGCGGCCCTCCTGCGGCGCATGCTGTACGCCGTAAGGCAGGTCGCTGACAATCAGATGGGCGGGGGTTTTCTTCATCAGCTCACCCGTGAGGCCTGTATCGGCCAGATACAGCGCAAGGCTGCGGGTATCACCTTCGCGGAAATGCTCCTTTGTGTCGGCAATGGTGTAGATTGCCTCGGGCACGGCATGCTTGCGAACCGTGCGGCTGCCCTGATCAAGCTTGTGCTTCAGGCGATGAAACTGCAGGTGACGCTCAAAATAATCGGCGGCCTCCTTCAGGTCGCGGCGGTCAACATCGACGCCTGCGGCGTTCATGCCCTGCTGCAGGGCGACGAAGCAGGTAGTGCCCTTTCCACACATGGGATCCAATACAGTCAGCGGAGCCTCGCTGTCAAAGAAATCACTGGCAGCGTGGGCACAGTTGAGCATCATGCGGGTGAATACTGCGCTGGTTTTGCCCTTGTACTTGAGAACCTCGGCCAGATCCTCCGTGAGGTATGCGTGCGCGTCCTTCTCCAGCGGGCGCAGCATATCGCCCAGCCGCTCGCAGATCATCAGCGCTGTGCTATGCCGCGACAGGGCTGACAACTGTGCATCTGTCAGTGTGTCCGCCTCAAAGGTCAGAAAAGACACGCCGCCGATGACTGCGGGTGTGACAGGACAATGCAGGCCGAGCCCCTGCAGCAGACATTGCAGCTCCGCCTGTCCGAGCGTCAGCTGTGCTTCGCGATATCGGATATTTGCATGAGGGGTCAATTGAATACAGAAAACCATGAAATGCCTCTTTCTGTCGATTGTGATGCTGCTTGAATGCAATGATAAAACAAGTATATCAAAGAATTGGTTGCTGCGCAAGGGGATTTTTCTGTGCCGGCGCCAAAGGAGAAAATCTGCCTGCCAATGCTGTAAAACGACGCAATAGCGCTTGCTTCCGGCACAAAGAAAAACCCCTTCCCAATCAAGGGAAGGGGCGTTTCATTTGAGTGAAACTGTTGAGACGCTCCCGGTCATGACTACCGCCTGCGCTTGCAGAGGGTGTAGCCGTGAACCTGAAGGGGAGCCGATCATCAATACTTGCGCTTGCGAGCCGCCTCAGCCTTCTTCTTGCGCTTCACGCTGGGCTTTTCGTAATGCTCACGCTTGCGAACCTCCTGAATGACGCCTGCGCGGGCGCACTGACGCTTGAAGCGCTTCAGGGCGCTCTCCAGGGATTCGTTCTCACGGACGCGTACCTCGGACACTGTTATCCCTCCTTTCGCTCATCTCGCCTTGACATCAGCCAAATAGACAGACGGATGGCGAAAACCGTAAAGCTATTATAGCAAAAAGGTTTGTGCACGTCAATGCCTAATTTTCAATTTCTTGCGATATTTTTGTAAAAATGACCGCGTTTTTTCTTCCGTCAGGCAAGAATTTCGCTGTGGCAAACCGTGCTTTCAGGCAGGAGGAGCAGGGATGTGTGTCGAATCATTCCAATATAATGGATACTGTCGATAAGGAGGCATTGATGATGTCAAATTCTGTGAGCGAGGCCCGCTTTTCGCTGATCCTTGAGGGCGACAATATGCCGCTGGACATGATTGAAAAGAAGCTCAAGCTGAAGCCGACGCGGATCATCCGCAAGGGGGAGGTGCTCAACCGTCTGCCGATGATGGTTGCTGAACGCGATGAGTGGACGCACACGATCACCCTGACCAATTCGCAGGACACCGATGCGGAAATGAACCAGATGCTGGCGCGTGTGATTCTGTGTCAGGGTGTGCTGTCGGAGATGGCGGCCAATGATGGGATCAAGGTTCGCCTTCGCCTGTATGTGCAGAGCGATTATGCGCAGATGTCCTACCGTCTGATGCCGGAAACGCTGCAGCGGCTGGTGGCAACGGGGCTGCCGCTGGATGTGACGAGTCTGTCCTGGGGCGAGCTGGGCATCTGATTGACACAAATGTAAATTGCAGCCTGCTGCCTTGACAAGCGGCAGCGCTGTCTTTATCATGGTAAAAGACAAATGTACGGGAGGTATTACGCATGAAGATGACAAGGCGCATTTGTGCGCTGCTGGCGGTGCTGATGCTGTGCATGGCGGTGCTGCCTGCCGCTGCGGAAAACGCAGTGCTGACCTTCTACACGCTGGGCAGCAAGGTCAATGATTTCACGCTCACCACCTGCAAGGGTGAGCCCATCACCCTGTCCGAGATTCTCAAGGAGAAGGACATGGTGCTGATCAACATCTGGGCGACCTGGTGTGGCCCCTGCGAGATGGAGTTCCCCTATCTGGAGGAGGCTTATCAGCAGTACAAGGACGATGTGGAGGTCATCGCGGTCTCCTGCGAGGCGTCTGATACGGACAATGATCTGGCTGCATATGCCGAGAGTCATGGCCTGACCTTCCCCATTGCCCGCGATACCGCGAATCTCGCCATGCAGTTCTATGCGGCGAGTATCCCGACCTCTGTCGTGATCGACCGCTTTGGCACGGTGTGCTTCATCGAAAGCGGTGCGCAGACCTCCACGGATGCGTTTGCCCGTCTGTTTGACGCGTTTGTTGGCGAGGGCTACACGGAGTCCCGGCTGCTGTCCAGCATTCCTGCGACCCGTCCCAACATCCCCAAGGCAGAGGTTGGCAAGCTGGCGGAGGCGCTGAATGCAGAGCTGACCTTCAGCAATCCCACGGACGTCTACACCTGGCCGATGATTCCTGCGGAGATCGACGATCGTCTGTGCGTCATGTCCACAAACAAGGGCGTGGATGATACGGAAGCGGCGCTGTATGCATCTGTGAGCGCCAAGGCAGGCGATGTGCTGGCGGTGACCTTCAAGGTGTCCAGTGAGGCGGCAGCCGATCTGCTGGGAATCACAGTGAACGGCGAGACCGTCAAGGTGTTCGGTGGCGAAAAGGACTGGATGACCTATGCGTACTCCATCGCTGCGGACGGTGAATACACCGTGGGCCTGAAGTACGTCAAGGATCCCCTGAACAGCGCCGGTGAGGATGTGGTCTACATTGACGAGCTGGTCGTGCTGTCCGGGGCGAAGGCGGAAGCTGCTCTTGCGGCCAATCCTGTGTATCCCGCTGCCGGCGCGACGACCCTGACCGTTGCCAATGATGACGCACGGCAGATTGTCTTCGATGACCCGACCTATGCGCTGCTGTCGCTGTTCGGTCTGGCGGACTATTACCTTGTCCCCGGCGGCAATGCGAGCTTCCATGCGACGCTGGGGGCTGCGGTTGATCCGGAGGCTGCGTTCTTCGTCAACTACTATGACGGCTCCATCACCAGCGTCCTGCCTTCCATGACGGCTGACGGCTATGCGTATGCCACGGCCATCGACAGCATGGAAACCACCGGATACACTTACACCAACGTGCACCTGTATCCTTCTGCCGACGGCGCGATCACCGATGTTCGCACGGTGGTCTGCTTTGCCAGCGAGGAAAACGTCAATGAGTTCGTGGCCATGATGAAGCTTTACGGCTACACAGTGGACGGCTGGAGCTACATTGACGGCAGCGATGCGTCTACCGATGCACTGACCGGCGAGGGAACGGACGCGCTGTCCCATTACACGCTGACCTTCATGGATCAGGACGGCGAGCCCGTTGCGGGCGTCATCGCCAATGTCTGCGATGAGAGCTCCTGTATTCCCATGACCTCCAATGCGGCAGGAGTGATTGAATTCGAGAACGTTCCCTATGCGTATGACGTCCATGTCATCAAGATTCCTGACGGCTATGAGTTTGACATGACGCAGGCCTTCAAGACTGAAGCGGACGGCGGCGAGACGGTGTTTACGCTCCATCGCACTTTTGAGTTGGAATAAACAAGGAAGCGAGGCTGCATGCTTATGTGCAGTCTCGCTTTTATGAAAAGGCGCTGCCCCGCTGGTCATGCAGACCGGGGCAGCGCCTTTGTGCTGTCGCTGCAGCTGTTTTGCGTATGGGCATTATGCCTTGGGCAGTTCGCTGGTGCAGTGGGCGCACTTGGTGGCGGCAATCGGGATCTCGCTCAGGCAATAGGGGCACTTCTTGGTGGTGGGCGCCTTGGGCGCTTCGGGCTTCTTACCAAGGGTTATCAGCTTGTTCATGGCCTTGACGATCACGAACAGCACCAGAGCGGTGATGAAAAAGTTGATAATTGTCGTGATGAAGGCCGCGCCGGCGCCGTAAGCCGTCCACGGGGTGCCATCTGCCAGGTTGCCCCAGCTCTGGAAGCCGGACAGAATGAACGCCAGCAGGGGGTTGATGAAATTGTTGGTCAGCGCATTGACAATGCCGGTGAACGCGCCGCCGATGATGACGCCGACAGCCAGATCTACCACGTTGCCGCGCAGTGCAAACTTTTTGAATTCCTCGATGAACTTCTTCATGAATTTCCATCCTCCTCAAATTCGACAGAAAACGCCGCTTTCATCGGCAGTATAACATACCAGGCTGCGTTGTGCAAGCCATTTTTTGCAGATGGTTGACCGGGCATTGGTTTTGATTTATAATAATGATGGGATTTTATTATTTCACTCAGAAAGAAGCGTGACAATATGGATTGGGTCGAGCTGACCATACACACCACCACCATGGGCGCGGACATCGTCTCCGAGGCGCTCATTTCCGAGGGCGCGACCGGCACCATGGTCGAGGACCGCGCTGATATCCCCGACCCCGACAAGCCCAACGGCTACTGGGAGATCATTGACCCCAATCTCATCAACACCCTGCCGGAGGACGTGGTCGTCCACGCATGGTTCGAGCCGGATGAGAAGTTCGCTGACCGCATGGGCGCGCTGAAGGGCCGCATGACGGAGCTGAAGGCGGCAGACCTCGGCATCGACATGGGCAGCCTTGAAATTGCCACAGCCAACGTCCACGACGAGGACTGGTCGGAGGTGTGGAAGAAGTTCTACAAGCCCTTCCGCGCGGGCAAGCGCCTGGTGGTCAAGCCCACGTGGGAGCTCTACGACGCACAGGAGAATGATCTCGTCATGGAGATCGACCCCGGCATGGCCTTTGGTTCCGGTACCCACGAGACTACCGGTATGTGCCTGGAGCTGCTTGAAGACGTGATGCTCAAGCAGCCCGTCAAGACCGTCATCGACGTGGGCACGGGCAGCGGCATCCTCGCCATCGGTGCGGCGATGCTGGGTGCTCAGGACGTGCTGGCCATCGACATCGACCCCACCGCCGTCAAGGTCGCCAGGGAAAACGTCGAGCACAACGGCCTTCAGGGCAAGATCCGCGCGGTGGAGGGCAACCTGCTGGAGTCCACCGACGGCGTGTGCGAGGTCTGCGTGGCCAATATCATCGCCGACGTGATCTGCATGTTTGCAAAGCCCCTCATCCCCCACATCGTGCCCGGCGGCCTGTTCATCTGCTCCGGCATCATCAAGGAGCGCGAGCAGGACGTCGTCAACGCGCTGACCGAAGCGAACTATGACATCCTCGAGATCCGCCGCAAGGGCGAGTGGGTCGCGATGTTGTCCCGGAGGCCTGACTGATGCACCGTTTTTATGCTGACGAGCGCGGCGTGCAGGGCGAGACGGCGTACCTGTGCGAAGAGGACGCCCGCCACGCCACCCGCGTACTGCGGATGAAAACCGGCGAAGCCTGCGAGCTGTTCGCCGAGGGCTGCCGCTTCTCCGGTGAGATATCGTCAATCGGCGACGGCGAAGTCGCGGTACACATCACCGGCGAAATGCCCTCCACCGAGGCAAAGCTGCGCATCACCCTCTATCAGGGCCTGCCCAAGGCGGACAAGATGGAGCTGATCGTGCAAAAGGCCACCGAACTGGGTGCGGCGCAGGTCGTGCCGGTGGCAATGAGCCGCTGCGTCGTCCAGCTGGACGGCAAGGATGGCCGAAAAAAGCAGGAGCGCTGGCAGAAGATCGCCCGCGAGGCCTGCAAGCAGTCCGGCCGGTGCGATATGCTGCAGGTCACCGAACCTATCTCCTTCAAGCAGCTCCTCGCAAAGCTGCCGGAGCACGGCGCAGCCATCGTCCCGTGGGAAGACGCGCGGGGCTACAGCCTCAGCCGCTTCCATGCCGACCACCCGGACGTGACCGACCTGGCCATCGTCATCGGCCCCGAGGGCGGTATGTCGGAGGACGAGGTCGCCCGGATGAAGGAGGCCGTCTGCCTGTCCGTGACCCTCGGCCCGCGCATTTTGCGTACCGAGACCGCCGGCCTGTGCGCCATGAGCGCCCTATTCTGCCTGTATGGCGATATGGAGTGAACCAACCACATGAAGACCGTTGCTTTTCACACCCTCGGCTGCAAGGTGAACCAGTACGACACACAGGCGATGCTGGAGCTCTTCCGCACCGCCGGGTACGAGGTCGTGTCATTTGACGGCGCGGCGGACGTGTACGTCATCAACACCTGCACCGTCACCGGCACGGGCGACAAGAAGTCCTTGCAGCTGACCCGCCGCCTGCGCCGCGAGCATCCGGACAGCCATATCATTCTGGCTGGCTGCCTCGCCCAGCGCAAGGGCGAGGAGCTGCTCTCCACCGGCGCGCGGCTCATCATCGGTACGCAGCGGCGCAACGAGGTCGTCAGTTTGCTGGAAAAGGCCGTCAGGGAGGGAACCGCTATCAGCGCCGTCAACGAGCTGAATGAAACGACTCCCTTTGAGCCGCTGGCCATCGCCAGTCAGGATGAGCACACCCGCGCCACCCTCAAAATCCAGGAGGGCTGCAACAACCACTGTACCTACTGCATCATCCCCAGCGTGCGCGGGCCGATTCGCTCCCGTCCGCTGGCAGAGGTCACCTTGGAGACCGAGCGCCTTGCCGCCGCAGGCTTTACGGAGATCGTGCTGACGGGTATCCACCTGTCCAGCTACGGCAAGGACTGGAAGGATGGCACCACCCTGCTGGACGCCATCCGCGCCGTGCATGCGGTGGAGGGCGTGCAGCGCATTCGTCTGGGCAGCCTTGAACCGACCATTGCGACCACAGAGTTCGCGCAGGCGCTGGCAGCCATGCCCAAGGTATGCCCGCAGTTCCACCTCGCCCTGCAGTCCGGCAGCGACACGGTGCTTGCCCGCATGGCCCGATGCTATAACATGCGCATGTACATGGCTGCTGTGCAGAACCTGCGCGGCGCGTTTCCCATGGCTGCCTTCACGACAGATGTGCTGACTGCCTTCCCAGGCGAAACGGAGGATGAGCTGCAGCAGACTGCCGCCGTCATCCGCGAGGTAGGCTTTGCGAAAATTCATGTATTCCCATATTCCCAGCGAGAGGGTACCAAGGCCGCCGTTATGCCCGGGCAGCTGCCCAAAGCGGAGAAGGAACGCCGCGCCCGTCTGCTCATCGCTATCGGTGAGGAGACTGCCGCCGCCTATCAGCGGCAATGGCTGAACCGGGATACCACGATTCTGCTGGAAGAAAAGCGCGGAAACAGGTGGTTCGGTTACACGCCGGAATACATTCCTGTGACCATCGCTGATTGCCCTGCCTGCTGTCAGGGCGCAATTCTCCCCGTAACCCTGCGGGCCATTACCGACGATGGTATGTCCGCTGATCTCAGCAACTGAAGCTTATGAAAGGAATGATGATCATGTCTGACTGCCTGTTCTGTAAGATCATTGCCGGCGAAATCCCCTCCACCTGTGTGTATCAGGATGAGAAGACCTATGCCTTCCGCGACATCGCGCCGATGGCCCCGACCCATGTGCTGGTGGTGCCCAAGACGCATGTGAGCGGCATGGACGGCGTGGGTGAGCTGGACGACGCGACTCTTGCTGCCTGCCTGCGCACTTGTAAAAAGGTCGCCGATTTGGAGAAGCTGACCGGTGGCTTCCGAACCATCAGCAACTGCGGTCCGGACGCGGCACAGACTGTCCGTCACCTGCACTTCCATGTACTGGGTGGCAAGCAGCTTTCCGAGAAGCTGGACTGAGAGATTCGTCCCTTGTCCCGAATGCTGCTGTGATGAAACTTCTGCAGCGCACTGAATACAACAGGAGCGCCCGGCAAAAAATGATGTGGTGCAATCTGTGAAATTCTAAACAAACCCCTTTTCACCATCGACAGAATGTGCTATAATAACTCTGTACGCGAAAACGAGTACAGAAACTGACACATATAGGAGGGCAATTCCAATGGCTATCGTAACGACCAAGGAAATGTTCAAGAAGGCCTATGAAGGCGGCTATGCCGTCGGCGCTTTCAACGTCAACAACATGGAGATCATCCAGGGCATCACCGAGGCTGCGGGCGAGCTGAAGGCTCCCGTCATTCTGCAGGTGTCCAAGGGCGCGCGCAACTATGCCAACCACACCTATCTGGTGAAGCTGGTGGAGGCTGCTGCCGCTGAGAACCCCGAAATCCCGATCGCTCTGCATCTGGATCACGGCGATTCCTTTGAGCTGTGCAAGAGCTGCATCGACGGCGGCTTCACCTCTGTCATGATCGACGCCTCCTCCAAGCCCTTCGCCGAGAACATCGAGCTGACCAAGCGCGTTGTTGAGTATGCTCATGACCACGGCGCTGTTGTTGAGGCTGAGCTGGGCACTCTGGCCGGTGTGGAAGACGACGTTGTTGTTGAGCACGGCGCTGAGATGTTCACCCGCCCCGAGGAAGTCGAGGAGTTCGTCTCCAAGACTGGCTGTGACTCTCTGGCCATCGCCATCGGCACCAGCCACGGCGCTTACAAGTTCAAGCCCGGCACCAAGCCCCAGCTGCGCTTCGACGTGCTGGAAGAGTGCGCAAAGCGTCTGCCCGGCTTCCCGATCGTTCTGCACGGCGCTTCTTCTGTGCCCCAGAACTTCGTGGCTGAGATCAATCAGTACGGCGGCAACATGCCCGGCGCCATCGGCATTCCCGAGGAGCAGCTGGCTCAGGCTGCCAAGCTGGCCGTCTGCAAGATCAACATCGACTCTGACATCCGTCTGGCCATGACTGCTTCCGTGCGCAAGTACTTCGCGGAGCATCCGGATCATTTCGATCCTCGTCAGTGGCTCAAGCCCGCCCGTCAGGCTGTGAAGGACATGGTCACCCACAAGATCGTGAACGTTCTGGGCTGCAACGGCAAGGCTTAATCTGCATTCTGCAGCAAAAGAGTGGCTTCGGCCACTTTTTTGTTTGCAGCGTTTGAATGAGCAGTGTTCAGAGGTCATGAAAACTCCCCGCGCACATGATGCAGCGGGGAGTTGCTTTTATGTTGGCAGCTCAATAGCCGCCGTTTTGCCAATAAGCATCCTCACGCTCGGTCACGCCGACGTAGATGATCTGCTTCTTGGCTGCGTAGGTGTCCTGATACATGAAGGTGCGCTCGGCCTCGGCGCCATAGATGTACTTGACCTTGTAGCTGTCCACCTTGCAGCCTTCCTTGGCCTCGCGGTAAACATGCTCCTGATCAATGTAGGTAACATAGGTGGCCTTTTTGTCCTCGCGCCACTCGATTTCTTCGGGGGCGGGAAGGACTTCGACGGTCTCTGCGATCAGGTCGTAGGTCACGCCATCGCCAAGGTCAGGGCCGTAGATGTCAACCTTGCAGATATAGTGGCTCTTGCTGATCTTCGGATCCAGCTGCACGGTTGCGATGATGTAAACATTGCTGCCCGTGTCGTTCTTGAAGGTCAGGTCGATCTTTTTGCCGTCGTAATTCACTGTGGCGTCCAGACCATACTCGGTGTAATTGACCTTGTCGGAGTGGGGCTCGCGCTTGATAATCTGCAGATTGGAGCGGACAGCCGCCAGATACACCGTGGTGCTGGCCTGACATACGCCGCCGCCATAGCCCATGCGCTCTTCGCCATAGGCATACTCGATGGCCTGATAGAAGCCGTTCTTGGCAGAACGCTCGCCGACGATTCCGTTGAAGGAGAAGGTATCGCCAGGCTGGAGCACCGTGCCGCTGATCAGCTCAAAGGCGCGGCGGATGTTGTTTTTACGCTCTTCGGTGGAGGTGGTGGAGATCTCTGTGTAAGCGGAGCCGCGGAGCTTGACCTGCTTCTGTACGTCCGCAGTTGTGACGCTGGGATAGATATCCTTCAGCTCAACCTCAATGCTGCCTGTCTCCATGCGGGAGACCATATCATAGAGCTTTTCCCGCAGGGGCTCCACATTCAGCTCGCGGCCGATGACCTCCGGCTGGATGCTGAAAGGATTAGATACCTGCATCGCGTTGAAGCCGAGCAGCTGAGCATCCTGAGGTGCGCGGTAGACGGTGCGGGCGATCTCCTGCAGGATACTGTCGATGGCGGAGACGTCGCCGCTGGGCAGCGCAGTCGTGCCATAGTAGTGATCCGTCAGGAGCGCATCCATCGTGGCCTTGCGGGCGCTGATGTCGCTGGTCTCATGTCCCTGCTCCCACGCAGCGGCCAGCGCGTCATCCACGTTGACTGCCATGCCCAGATCGTTGGCGTTGATCTCACGCACAAGGCCGCCCTGGTATGTCAGGCGGACGTTCCAGCTGTCTCGGCGCTGCTGGGCATTGGCGTTGACAAGCTGCATCGCCTGCTCCTGCGTCATACCTCCAAGATGGATGCCGTCCACATAAACGCCTTGGCAAAAGAGTGCGTCGTAAGCGGTGACCTCTGCGCGGAGTTGATTGTTCTGGGCAACCTTCGTGCCGCCGATCACTGCGGCAATCACCACCACCACGATCAACGCGGCAATGGCGGCATACTTCAGGTAATCACCGGTTCTGCGCGGCGGTTTGCCGCCGCCGTGGCCCTGCTGCCAGGAAGGCTGATCGCCATAGTAGGCGGATTGCCAGCTGCCCTGTGCCTGCGGGGCAGGGCAGCGCTGCCAATCGTTTTGAACTGGCTGCATGTTATAGGGCTGTGACCAGGCGGAGTCGCCGGGTTGCGGCTCATACTGCTGCGACCAGCTCTTTTGCGCAGGCTGAGCGCTGTATGGCTGCTGAAAAGACGGATCGTAGGGCTGGAATGTGCCGGATTGCTGCTGCACGGCCGTGTTCGGATAACGGCTTTGGGCAGGCGGGGCGACCTGTACCGGCGCCATGGAATGACTTGTCATCGGCGGGGTGCTGCCTGTCGCGGGGAGTTTGCTCATGGCGGGCTGACTGGCTGCCGGCTGCTGGTTTACAGGAGCCGGATAGCCTGTGGGCGTCGCATATCCCGTGGACGCGCCAGCAGGCGGATAATGACCGGCCGAACTCACTACGCTGGCGCCCGGCATCGGCTGAGGCGCGATCATCGACGGCTCGGTTTCATAGGTGCTGCCATATCGTTCCGTCCGGCGACGTCGCGCGGTTGTCTGCGGTACACGCTCGTATGGGTTCATTGCCCTCCCCCTTTCTTGCTTGCTCCTTGGTGTTTTGTTCCATTGTTATTCATTTATTACGGCAAGGCGCATGGCTGTGACCAATGCGTCGGTATCTGCTTGTGCCTGTCGCCAGAAGGCTGCGGTACATCCGGGCTGGCCATGATGGGAATCATTCACATGATGAAAATCGCTGCCGCCTGTTACCAGCATACCCATGCGGCGAACCATCGCGTCCAGAGCCGAAAAGCCACGGCCTGACTGGGAGGGATGATACACCTCAACGCCCATGAGGCCTTGATTTTGCCAGGTTCCCAGCAGTGCGCGCAGGGTCACGTCATCCTTGCCGAGCTCGGCCGGATGGGCCAGTACAGGGACGAAGCCGTTGCGGCGCATCAGCGGCAGGGCCTCTGCCATCGACAGACGCTCACCGGCTACATAGGCAGGGCCATCGTCTCCAAGAAAACGCCCGAAGGCTTCCCTGATATCGGATACATACCCGGCGCTGACCATGGTTCGGGCGATATGCATGCGGCCGACCGTACCCTTGCATTCAGCGCGGATGGCGTCATAGTCGAGCGGATATCCCAGCGTCTGCAGCTTGTCCACCATGCGTTTGGCGCGGGTGAAACGGCGCGCAGCAAGGTCGGCTACTGCCTGACGCAGCTCTGCGGCTGCTCCCATGCCATAGCCCAGCAGGTGCAGCCCCCGCATATCCCGCAGGGAAAGCTCAGTGCCGGTCAGCACAGGGATGGCTGTTTCCGTGCCTTGCAGCGCATCGACGCCGTCAAAGGTATCATGATCCGTGATGGCCATGATGGTCACGCCCTGCCGTGCTGCCATCGCCACCAGCTCCCGGGGGGAAAGCGTACCATCGGAGCTGGTGGTGTGCATGTGCAGGTCTGGTGTCATGCCTGATTCTCCGTGTCGGCCGTACCCACGCGGATACCGTTTACCTTGCCGTCGGATTCAGCGGGTGCGCTCTGCTGGAAGATGACCTTGTCGGCGCGGGGCTTGCCCTCTTCGGTGATTTCCGGCAGCACGCCGGTATCCATCAGAGCAACAAACTCCTTGCGGCTGAGCGTTTCATGCTGGAGCAGCGCTTCCACCAGAAGATCGAGCTTCTCGCGGTTCTCGCGCAGAACCTGTACGGCGCGCTCGTAGCACTCCTCGGAGATGCGCTTGATCTCCTCGTCGATCACAGCGGCGGTCTTGCCGGAGTAATTACTGCTCCTGCCATAACTGCTGCCCACGAAGATCTCCTGATCATCATCGAGGCTCACCGGGCCGATTTTCTCGCTCATGCCGAACTGCGTCACCATCCGGCGGCACAGATCCGTCGCGCGCTGCAGATCGCTGACAGCGCCAGTCTCGAATTCGCCAAGGACAACTTCCTCTGCTGCGCGTCCGCCAAGCATCATGGCGATGCGGTCCAGCAGCTGGCTTCGGGTCAGGTTGTCATATTCCTGTTCGGGCAGGGTGAGCGTGTGACCGGCTGCCTTGCCGCGGGGCACGATGGTGATCAGATGCACTTCCTCACACTGGGGCAGCATGTGTGCCACCATTGCATGGCCGACCTCGTGAATGGCCGTGTTGCGGCGGTCGCGATCAGTTACTTTGTGGCTGCGCTTCTCCGGGCCCATCTGCACGCGGGCGATCGCGTCCACCATCAGCTGGTGATCAATCTCCTTCTTCCGGGAGCGGGCAGCGAGGATTGCAGCCTCGTTCATCATGTTTTCAAGTTCAGCACCGGTGGCAAAGGGGGTGCGCTTGGCGATGTTCACCAGATCCACATCTGCGGCCAGCGGCTTGCCCTTGGTATGAACCTTCAGGATAGCCACGCGGCCTTCCAGATCCGGATAGTTGACCGTGATCGTACGATCGAAGCGGCCGGGACGCAGCAGTGCAGGATCAAGGATGTCGCGGCGGTTGGTTGCTGCCATGACGATTACGCCTTCGTTGGCTGCAAAGCCGTCCATTTCCACCAGCAGCTGGTTCAGGGTCTGTTCGCGCTCGTCATGACCGCCGCCCAGACCGGCGCCGCGGTGACGGCCCACCGCATCAATCTCGTCGATAAACACGATGGAGGGTGCGCTGCGCTTCGCCTGATCAAACAGGTCGCGCACACGGCTTGCACCCACGCCTACGAACATCTCCACGAAGTCAGAACCGGAAATGCTGAAGAAGGGCACGCCTGCTTCGCCGGCAACAGCCTTGGCCAGCAGGGTTTTGCCTGTGCCGGGAGGGCCCACCAGCAGCACGCCCTTGGGAATGCGTGCACCCATGTCGATGTACGTGCGGGGATTACGCAGGAAATCCACCATTTCCTGCAGCTCTTCCTTCTCTTCGTCTGCGCCGGCCACGTCAGCAAAGGTGACCTTGTTCTTGCCCGGTTCAGCCATGCGGGCGCGGGATTTGCCGAAGCTCATCACCTTTCCGCCGCCTCCGCCGCCCTGACTGCGCAGCATCACAAACCACAGACCGCCCAGCAGTACCATCATCAGCAGCAGCGGGATAAAGTCATACCACCACGGGATGGTTACCGGCGCGCGGTACTGCACGGTGAAGGGCAGGTCGCTGACGGAGACTGTGTCCAGCGAGACGCCCTGCTTTGTTGCTTCCATCTGTCGGACGGTTTCGATAAAGTCGTCGCCGATGGTCGTTTCAAAATCATAGTCGCGATCCGGGAAGTCAGCATCGGCTACCTTCGTGTCCTTCCGCAGGCCCACCAGGCTTGTGTTGCGGATGGCCACCGCAGCGACTTCATCCTTCTGGATCATTTCCAGCAGCTTCGGGTAGGTCACGGTGCGATCCTTTGGGCCCGTCAGGCTGCCGCTGAGCAGAATGGAAATGAGCAGGAACGTGCCAAGCACGATGATATAGCCCATCCATCCCCTGTTCTTCTTCAATGTCTGGTCCTCCTTCATCAATAACGGGCTGAAGTCCCGTGTAAACCTGATTCCATATGTCTATTATACGACAGGCGCAGAGAATATCGCCAAAAGAGCAAGGATGATTTTGTCAACCTATCCTCTGGCTGAATAGACGGTGATAAATGCCGAATGATTCGGCAGAGACGATGAAAACCTGTTTTTATTCCTGCGCGTAGATGCGGGGATCAAGCACGCCGATATCCGGCAGATTGCGGTACTTCTCCGCATAATCCAAGCCGTAGCCCACCACGAATTCGTCCGGAATGGTGAAGCAGAAGTAGTCGGCCTTCAGATCAACGCGGCGGCGCTCCGGCTTGTCCAGCAGCGTGGCGATCTTGATGGAAGCTGCGCCGCGGGTGGACAGGTACTTCTTCAGGTAGCTCAGGGTCATGCCGGAGTCGACGATGTCCTCGACAATCAGCACATGCATGCCGGTAATATCCACGGTAATATCCTTGACGAGGTTGACCACGCCCGTGGTCTTGGTGGACGCGCCATAGCTGGACACGGCCATGAACTCCATCTTCACCGGCAGATCGATCTCGCGCACGAGGTCGGAGAAAAACACGACAGCGCCCTTGAGGATGCCGACGAGCATCAGCTCCTTGCCCTCGTAATCCCGGGAGATCTCCTGACCGAGCTTCTTCACCGCCTGTGCAATGTCCTCGCGCTTCACCAGAATGCGGGACAGGTCACCATAAAGCTTCGCGTTGGTATCCATCATGGGAAATTCCTCCTTCAATCGTGTATCAGTCAATGAGCCACGGAAATGCCGCCTGCCAGCGGAGCATGACCGTCGTTGACGTATCTTCGGTTCGGGGGATGCAGCCTGCGCCTGTACCGCCTGCCAGCAGAACCTCGCTGCCCCGGCATACCAGCGGCACCTGATCACGGAAGGGCGCATCCACATGCCGGTTGACCAGATAATCCTGCAGCGATTGACGGCCGCTGCTGCCAAAGGGTCTGATCCAATCGCCCGGACGGCGTGTGCGCACGGTCAGCTCCGGCAGCCACATCTGGGGGATTGCCTGCGTGCGTTTGCCGTCGCCGGAACCAGTGCAGGATGTCAGCTGAATGAGCGGGCTGTCTGTTACAGGTACTTCCGGAAGCGGCAAAGACGGCTGCGGGGACAGCAGATGCAGATGCGTCCAGCCGCGCTGGCCATGCCAGTCAGCAGGCAGATTGCACCGTGCCGACACGGCTGCGTCGATCAGCGCGGTCAGTCGCTCCGTCTGTGCAGCGGACAGATCGTGTTCGCTTCGATTCATGCAGGCTTCGCGCCGCCACCACGCGCGCACGATTCGCCTGCGCATGCCGGGGGGCTGCATTTGAAGCTGTGCAAGAGGAAGGCACCGCATGCCGCCGTGCATGTCAAGAAAGCGTTCTGTTTGGCTGCGCAGGACGTCCTCATCCGCCCGCAGGAGCGCCGCGGTTTCTGCCAGACGCACCGAGGTACCGGGCGCCAGCTGCTCCAGACGGGGGATGATATCACAGCGCAGGGCATTGCGCAGATAGCGCTGATCCTCATTGGAGGCGTCCTCACGCCAGTCCTGACCATCGGCAATCAGCATCTCACGCAGTGCTTGCCGGGAGCAGTTCAGCAGCGGCCGAAGAACGCGCATGCCGTCGATGACTGTATCTGCCGCCATGCCGCCCATGCCGTTCAGCCCCGAGCCGCGCAGCAGGTGCATCAGCAGCGTCTCCGCCTGATCATCCCTGTGATGAGCCAGTGCCAGCGCCTGTGCGCCGCATGCGTCCATGGCCTGGTGGAAGAAGCGCCACCGTACCTGACGTGCCCAGTCTTCGCTGGGATGCGCGGGCGGCTCGGCACGGTATGTCAGAAGCGGCACCTGCCATTTCCGGCACAGCGTCCGGACAAACTGCTCGTCACCGTCCGAGGCATTCCCGCGCAGGGCGTGGTTCACATGGACGGCGGTTACCTGCACGCCGCTTTTCAGCAGCAGGCAGGTCAGCGCCACGGAGTCAGCGCCGCCGGACAGACCGACCAGCACGTGGGACGGCGGCTGTACGCACAGCATCACTCCTGGATGGGCGCGCCGCAAACGTTGCAGGGCGTCAGTTCGTTATAGGGCGCCTCGCTCAGCTGGGAGAAATAGAAGCTGCCCTTCAGGGGCTTATATTCCTTGCCGACCTTCTTACAGTTGGCGTCCAGATGATACATGGAGCCGCCGTCGGGGTTGTAATAGAGCACGGTGCTGGGCGTGCCAGTGTAAAGCGGAGGCTGGGTGGGCGTGGTATTGACCGTTGCGGGCGTTGCGGTTTCCTTATCATGGGACTCCAGCGAGCGCGGATCAACATACCACGTACCGTCTTCCTTGAGCATGATGATCTTGAAGACATAGCGCTCCTTGGCGCGGTTGTTGTGCTTGTCGATGGTCGCCTTGACGGTAGCTGTACGCACAAGATCATTCTCCGTGCCGGTGATGTTGGTGATCTCGTAGTCGTGATCGGGCGTGCGGTTGACCAGAATGGTAAACAGCGACTTTTTGGGGTCTTCCACCGAGCTGCGCCAGGAGGGTGCGGTCAGTGCGACCATGTTCTCATCGTTGTTCAGGGCCCAGAAGTAGAAGAAGGACTTCAGCTGCTCTACCGCTGCGCCTTCCACCGCATAGGGATCGGGCGTGAGCGTGGGCGAGGGGGTAGGCGAGGGCGTCTCGGTTGCAGCAACGCCGCCGCTGAGCTGTCCGCCCTGCTGTGCGCCGTAGCTGCCCTGAGACTGCACGGTCTGGGCTGTTCCGGAGACGGCGTTCTGCGGATCGGCAGCCGGGCCGTTGAGGGCGCCCACCAGCGTAATAACGGCCATCGCGCCGTATACCAGAGACATTGTCAGCTTGACATTGGGTGATACTACATCCTTGAGCCACATGACGATGATGCCCGCCACTGCCAGACCGAGGAACACCCACTTGAGCACCGGCGAACCCAGGACCAGCCCCAGTATGAACAGCACCGGCAGCACGCCGAAGAGCACGACTTTCATGATCGTGTCAGCGGGCAGGGTCGGCTTCTTTTGCTGCGGCTGGCTGACATAGCCGCTGTAGCCCTGCGAGGGATAGACCTGCTGTCCCTGCTGGTTGAACTGCGGATACGGAGCCTGCATGCCGGGCATTGACTGTCCCATCGCCTGCGCCTGCTGATATCCCTGCGCCTGCTGATAGGGCTGGTATGCGCCCTGCTGCGGGTACTGCTGGGACTGATAGGCGCTTTGCTGGCCATAAGGCTGCCAGCTTTGCTGATGATAAACCTGCGGCTGGTGTGCCTGGGGCTGGTAAGTCTGCGGCTGTCCATAGGCCTGCTGCCCATAGACATTCTGTCCGTAGGGCTGCTGATAGGGCTGCGGCTGAGCGTCGTTCATACCATAGCCCTGCTGCGGATAACCGCCCTGCTGGCCGGTGAAGCCTGCCTGTGGGTTCTGCCCGGCGGGCTGGGTTCCCCACGCTGAAGGATCTCCGTAGGGAGGATGGCCGTTATTCATCCGTTTACCTGTCCTTTCCACCGCTGTGATGCGGCTATGATCAAATCGCTGTCAACATGTATGATGGGCGTCAGAAGCAGCGCTTGCAGCGGAAATTTTTCCACGACAAAGAAAGCGTGTTCTGAACCACAGCATACAGTATATCACAAATTATTTCAATGTAAACAGAGAATTTGTAAAAATCGCGATTTTCCATGCCTTGCAGCATATTGTGGAGAGAGGTTTTACGGATTGTTCACAGTCTGTGTTCAGGATTCATATCCCGGACGGCTGCGCATAGAATTGATTGACCCAAACAGCGAAAGGAGCAGGAACTATGGCAGGAAATCATACTACCCGTGCCCCGCAGGAGAAGGTGTGCGGCTATGAATACACCGTCCGGCGGGGAGACAGCTTCTATCTGATTGCGAACCGTCTGGGCGTACCGCTGAGAGATCTGCTGGAGGCCAACAGCGATATCAACCCGGCGCGCCTGATGGTTGGCGATGTGCTGTGCATTCCCATGGAGGAGGATGACTCGCCGCCTGCCGAGCAAGCGCCCTCGGTACAGCCCCCCTCGGTACAAGTGCCGTCGGTGCAGCAGCCTGCGGAGCAGCAGCCCGCCGTGCCGGATATGACTGGAGATGACGATCTCGATGCTCCTGCTACACTGCCGGATCAGCCTGCATCCCCGGATGACGCGGTCATGGATGACGCAATTTTCGTCTGTCCGGAAGGCAGCCGTCACACGGTTGTGCAAGGTGAAACGGCAGCAGACATCCAGCTGCGCGCCAATGTGAATCTGCAGACATTGCAAATGGCCAACCCAAACGTGGATCTGATGAATCTTCGTGCCGGGCAGACGATCTGTATCCCGACGAGCAACATTGCCTGTGCTGCCCCGCTGACCTATACGCTTCAAACGGACGAGAATCTGGAAAGCACTGCGCTGAAGCTCAACGCCTCCCTGAGCGCCCTTCTGCGTGCCAATCCATGTCTGGCGCCATCGGACTTTAAGGCAGGCGCCTGCATCTACATTCCTGAAGACTGAGGAAAAGCTACATTAAATAATATAGCCGCCGGAGCCCATGGTTCCGGCGGCTGATTCTGTATGTCAGATAAGGGATGGCTTGCGGCGGCTGTTCTTGTCCGCATACATGCGGCGGTCAGCAAAGAGCAGATAATCATTCAGATGGTCGCCGGGACAGGGAACCGCTGCGTATGCGCCCATGCTGGCGGCGATATCGCACAGCCACGGATCCTCGCGGTTCAGGCGGTCAACACTTTCATGCAGCGCCGCCAGCAGCGTTTTGGCAGCGCGTTCATTCTCTACCATGCCGACGGCAAGGAACTCGTCGCCGCTGATATGGATGCAGACGAGTCCGTGCGTCTCCAGTACGCGCAGCGCTGTGCTCATGCGGCAGATGGCCTTGTCACCTGACAGATGGCCGTAGCAGTCGTTGATATGCTTCATGCCGTCCATATCGCAGCTGACGACCGCAAAGCAGCGCTGTTCAGCGATTGCCTGCTCAAAGAGCGGCGGCACGATTTTTTCAAAGCCGCGGCGGTTATAAAGCCCGGTCAGCGCATCGTGGGTGGACTTGTTTTCCAGCACGGAAGCATAGGCTCTGACCGTAGTCTGCAGGGACAGGCTCATCAGCGCGCCGGAAAGCAGTGTCAGCAGCGAATAAAGCGCGTAGCCGGTGGCGTGTTCTACGTCGAACACCGCGTAGCCGAGATTCTTGTCGATATAATACAGCGGGGAGAATACCAGCGCCAGTGGGCGGCTGCGCTCTTCCTCCAGACGGGGCAAGAGCTCCTTGACGCAGAACCGGGAGGGCGCGCTGGCATTGCCGCCGCTCCAGCTGGACAGCAGAAGCAGCTCCTCCGGATACGATGCGGCGCGGCCGGTTACAGCGGAGGACAGCACGGTCGGATCAATGCACACATGCATTTCGGTGGCGCCCCAGGCCTGTGCAAAGTCTGCGATCAGTTCGCCCGCCTCTTCCTCGCCTGATACCCCTGCGAGCCCGCCAAAGAATGATGCTGCATGCAGAAGACTGTTTTCTACGCCGCGGCGCTCCTCGCTCAGGATGCGCACATAATCGCTGGCACGCTTGCTGTCCAGCACGCAGCCGCAGCTTTCTCCGTAGATTGTCCGGGTGGGAAGGTAACGCTCGCGCAAGTCCGGGCGGCCGTTGTCCATCCAGTCCATCAGGATTGAAACGGCCATCTTGCCGGCTTCGTCCACGGGGCGGCGGATGGTGGTCAGGCCGCGTCCTTCTGCCTCCAGGAGACCGTCGAAGCCCGTGACCTTCACATCGCCCGGGACGCTCAGGTTATGCTCTGCCAGCCTTTCGATCACGCCAAAGGCCATCTCGTCGTTCCCGCAGAAGATTACATCCGGCAGAGGCTTGCCGCGGCTGAACAGCTGATCGACTGCCCTGCGTCCGCCTTCGCGAACCCAGCGACCTTCGATTATCGCATCTGCATCCACGTGGATGCCGCGGGCGTTGAGTACCTGCAGGCAGGCGTTGCAACGGGCCATTGCCACGTCGGTTTCCACGGGGCCTGTCACCACAGCCGCGCTACGCACATGATGCTCGTCCAGCAGATGGGCCGTCAGCTCCCGCACGCTGCTCTGATCATCAAAGGCAAGCATGACGCTCTGCGCCAGCTGCACATCGATGGTCACCAGAGGCAGCTCCGGATATTGGGCGATCAGGGCGCTGATCTGTGTACGGCAGGCCTCCGTCGGGATCGTTGCCAGAAGAACAACGGCTCCGTCAAAGGCAGAAAGCTCCGGAAGCTCAAAAATGGCGCGTTCACCGCGATCGTTCCGGACGAAGCCATCGGCATGTCCCTGACAGTTGAATACGCACAGATCAACATCTGTTTCTCTTGCTGCGCTGACCATACCCCATGTGAAGGCCTGCTGATATTCCCGGTCTACGCCGGCCATCAGAGCTGCGATACGCTTTCTTCGCATGCCGATGCCACCTCCCTTCGCTGCTTTCCGGCGGGCCGAAAAGCGCACAGCATTCTCTTGGTTACACTGATGTTATAACGAGAATGATTTGATGAAACCATTATAACACCGTTTGCGTAAAAAAGCAAACATGAAAGGCCTTGTCGTACACAATTAGCAAAAAAGAATACGGTTTCGCACAAAATTATTTTTTCCAGCGGGAACAATTTTGCTTCTGGATCGTCTAAATAGGTGTAACCCCACTTCAAGGAGGATGAACCATGATGAAGAAGTTGTTTGCGATGCTGCTGGCTCTGGTGCTGGCGATGATGACCCTGAGCGTTTGGGCAGAGGAAGGGGAGACAGAGCTGCCTGTGGAGGGCGAGCTGATCACTGCTTATGATCTGTCCGGTTATGTGATGGATGTGACGGATGAGACCATCCTGCTGAAAACGCCCGACGGCCTTTATGTTGAGGCGAAGCTGACGGATGAAACCACTGCGGAAGGCACTGCTGCGGCTATCGGCGATTACATTCATGTCATTTATAACGGCATGATGACCCGCTCCCTGCCTGCACAGATCACGGCAGAACATGTGCGCAGCAGCAAGCTGACAGGCGTTGTTGCGGACATGACGGAGAACGGCTTCACGATTGTGACTGATTCGGATGAGTACCTGGTGAATGCGGAGGCGGACAAGCTGACCGGCATTCAGACGGGTATGACCGCCACCGTATATTTCAATGGCGCGATGACCATGTCACTGCCTGCACAGGTGAGTGCTGAGCACATCCGCGGCGAGGTGATTACCGGCACCGTGACAGAGATGACCAGCGAGGGCTTCCTTGTCTCTGTGGAAGGTGTTGAAACACCCTATACGGTGATTCCCCGCGAGGATGCGCTGCTGTTCGTGCAGCCTGAGCCTGGCATGACTGTTGGCATTGTGACGGACGGCGTGATGGCGCCTGCCCTTGACGCGGCCATCGTGAACGCGCTGGAGGTGCTGCCCGTTGAGGACGGACAGGAGCTGTTCGACATGGCAGGCGTGATTCTGGAAATCACGGATGAGTATGTGATCATTGAAACTGCAGAAGGTCAGCGCATTCAGGTCAACGTATCCCCTGAGACGCTCTATGAAGGCAAGGAGATTGCCGTGGGCGACCTGATTCATGTGACATACAACGGCCAGATGACCTTCTCCATTCCTGCACAGATTGCGGCGCTGAAGATTGGCTGCTACACCCATACCGGCACGGTGCTGGACGTGGGTGAAACCTACTTCCTGCTGCAGACGGAGCTGGAGCCTATTATTGTCAACATCCGCGACGGGATGGCTGAGTACATCAGCATGGATGCAGCGCTGACCGTCTATACCAATGGTACGATGACCATGTCTCTGCCTGCACAGGTGGCCGCGGAGCTGATCATCCCCGTCCCGGTTCAGGAATAAACCGAATCAATGTAAAGCGGAGGCTGCATGCTTATGTGCAGCCTCCGCAATTCGTGAAGGGGTATGAACCGGGAGAAGGGGTGCGGAAATGAATGAGGGGTATGAATCGGGAAGGTGTAAGGCTGTCAGCCATCGATCAGCTCGATCTTTTTGACGTCTGCCTCGCTGACGGTCATGTACACGGTCTTCTGATTGGTGTAGATCACCATGCCGGGAGCAGTACCGCTGGGCTTCTTGACGTGCCGCTTGAGGGTGTAGTCAATGGGAACCATGGAGGAATGCTGTCCCTTGGAGTACCATGCGGCCAACGTTGCGGCTTGTGCGAGGGTTGTGTCGGGGATGCTGCCTTCATGCTTGATGATAACGTGGCTGCCGGGCATATCCTTGGCGTGGAGCCATGTTTCGTTGGGGCGTGCGTCACCGGTAAGCCGTTCATTCTGTGCAGCATTCTTGCCGACAAAGATGTCGATGCCATCGCTGGAACGGTAATGATAGGGCTTGGACTTGGGCAGTGCGCGCTGCTGCCGGCGGCCAAGTCCCTTTTTGATGTAGCCGCTGCGCTGCAGCTCCTGACGGATCTCCTCCAGCTCGGCTTCACCCACACACTTGCCTACATCAAGGAGCATACCTTCGAGATAATCCAGCTCGGCCAGCGTGGATGTGCGCTGTTCTGCTGCCATTTCGCGGGTAGTGCGGGCCTTTTGATATTTCTTGAAATAGCGCTGGGCATTCTGGACGGGAGTCAGCTGGATGTCCAGCGGGATGGTCATCATGCCGCCGGCTTCATCGTAGAAATTGGGCAGAACGGCTTCGGTCATGCCTTTTTTAAGCTGCCAGAGATTTGCATTGATCAGCTCGCCCATCAGGCGATACTCTTCCAGCTTTGCGGCGTTGGACAGGTCTTCCTCCTGCTGGGCAAGCTTTTTTTCGCAGCGTTCGATGTGATTCTTGAGCAGCCTGACCATGGTAGCGGATTTCTGGCTCAGACGGTCAGCCTGATCGCGGGCGCCGAAATAACGCTCCAGCGCCGCGCTTACGGTGGGGCAGGGCTTCTGCGCATCCAGTGGGTGCATCAGGTACGGGAAGGCAAACACATCCGCAGGATCGCCGCCCTCGTCAAGGAGTACGCGGGGATCGGTCATGCCGGGCAGACGGTGCAGGAGGTCTGCAAGCCGGGCTGCGGCGTCTGCAAGGTCGTCCGTGCGGTCACAGCCTGCGGGCAGCACGCGGAAGGCAAGCTCCTTTGCTGCGGGGTTGGACAGACCGGACACAGAGGCGGAAAGTGCCTTGAACAGCGGCATGTCTCCCTGATCTTGCAGACGGGTCAGGAGCGTCTGGGCAGACGCATCGACTGGATCAAGCTTATCCTGCGCAGGCGGAGGAAGATAGGGCAGTCCCGGCTGTACCTGACGCACGCGGGACATATCGAGACTGACATGACGCGCGGCTTCCAGAATACGGTCTTGCCCGTCCACGAGAATCAGATTGGAGTGGCGGCCCATGATTTCAAGGATCAGCCGCCGCAGGACATGGTCGCCCATTTCGTCTACCGTATCAATGTCGATATGAACGACGCGGTCGCCGCCGATCTGCCGGACTGACAAAATGCGTCCTGACATCAGCTGCTTGCGAAGCAGCATGCAGAACATCGGCGGTTCGAGCGGATTGGAAAACTTCTGCGTGGTGATGTGGCAGCGGGCGTTATTGGGCGATGCGCAGAGCAGCAGCTGATAATTTGTGGATGCGCTGCGGATAAGCAGGATGATGGTATCCTTTTCAGGCTGGGTGATTTTATCGATACGGCCGCCGGCAAGGGCTGCGTTGAGCTCACGTGCGGCAAAGCCGAGGGTGAGGCCATCCATGGGCATCTCAGGACACGACCTTTCATGGGAAGTTGCATCTATTATAAAGGAACTGTCTGGAAATTGCAACACAGGCCGAACATGTCCCAGCAGAACAACAGTGCCGACGGGGACGAACGGAACATTGTTCCGGAAGGCAAAACACGTGAAGGCAGCGCGCAGGATTCCGCCTGCGGATCACGAACTGATACAGTGCAGGAACGAAGCACAGTACGATACACACGATGACTGATATATATGGAGGGAAAGCAGATGTATCCCAGAACCAGCGTATCCTTCAGGACCGGTGATACTGCCCTGCAGCGGCTTTTTGACACAGCCGTGCGAAAGTGCCTGAACAACCTGAATATGTTCGGCGAAGATCAGGTGCTGGTAGAGGGCGGCGGGTATGAGAAGATATGGCTGGAAACGCAGCCCATGGGCGGCGAGATGTACGCAGGGCATAACATGACTGCCGCAATGAACAACCAGTTGCTGTTCATGCGTCATCAGCGTGCGGATGGCAGGCTGGCGGGCTCCATCCAGGGATTCCCGGATGGCACGGTGGAGGCGCAGTTCAACAAGTTCCAGGGCTTTTGCTTCCCCTGGCCGGCGCTGAACATGTATTACTGGATCGAGGAGGATCGCATGTACCTCGATCGGCTGGCAGACTGCCTGGAGCGATTTGACGCTTATCTGTGGCGCGTCCGGGATTCGGATGGGGATGGTGTGCTGGAAAGCTGGTGCGTATACGATACCGGCGAAGACAACGCCGTCCGCTACGGCGATGCGCCCAACTACGCGACGGAGGATGTGCCGCCTCAGGGCAGCAGCGTTGTTCCCATGGCTTCGATGGACGTGACTTCCTTTTCCTATGCCTGCCGTGATACGCTCGCTGAGATCAGCCGGATCAGGCAGGATGGCCGGGAAGCGGAATGGCGGCGGGCTGCAGATGCTGTGGCGGCGGTCATCCGCGATAAACTGTGGGATGAAAGGCGCGGCGCGTGCTTCGACAAGGACAGGCACGGGTGCGTCATCGACGTGCTGTGCCATAATACGCTGCGCTGCATGTACTGGGGGAGTATCTCGCAGGAGATGGCGGATCGGTTTGTCAGCGAGCATCTGCTTGCGCCGGAGGAGTTCTGGACGCCGCTGCCGCTGCCTTCGGTGTCCGTGAGCGATCCTGCCTTCCGCAACGCCGTGGAGAACAATTGGAGCGGCCAATGCGAGGGCCTGACCTATCAGCGGGCGATTCTCGCGCTGGAGCGCTATGGGTATCACAAGCTTGTGACGGTGCTGGGTAAAAAGCTGATGCAGGCGGTCATCGACGGCGGCTATGTATTCACGCAGCAGTTCGATCCCTTTACCGGCGCGCCCAGCTGCGTATCGCAGCTGACCAAGGAGCCTCTCCCGCCGGATTCTGACGAGCCCTTTCAGGATGCCTACGGGCCTACGCTGCTGTCGGTGCTGGAATACATCGCCCATATCTGGGGTGTGACGATGGTGCGCGGGCAGATGTGGTTTTCTCTGGGCAGCGGCAGCGCCTATGCCTATGAGCAGGTGTGGGGAGATCATGTGTACCGCATTGAAAGCGACGGCAAAGAAGCACGTGTGCTGATCGACGGCGCAGAGAAGCACCGCAGTCCCTGCGGCATTCGGCTTATCACCGACCGGGCGGGTCATCTTCTTGGACGCTGCGACATTGAGTGAGGTGCATTGCCGCCTGCTGGTGGATAACTGGCAGGCGGCAATTATTGTGCAGTCATACATCGCGATCTCCGGACATATCATCAAGCAGCCAATAAACAGGGGTCGGCCAATCCCGACTCCGGTCAGGAGGTCGATGACCGTATGAAGCTTCCCCGTTTTTCCAATTTCCCGAGGATCCCCATGCCAAGGCGTGTCGACATGGAACGGCTGCTCATCGTAGGTGCGGCAGGACTTGTCGTCGTTCTTGCCCTGCGCGGGGGTGGTGAAACAACGCAGACCATGATCTATGAGACGCCGCCGCTGACGGACACGGTGTCTGCCAGCCTGGAAAATGTGGAAATGACCTCCACTGTCTGCTGGTATGAGGACGGCGATGGATATCTTGTGCCCGTTACCCGGCAGATCCCCCTGCAGGACGGTATTGCCAAGGCAACCCTCGCGCTGATGGTGCAGTCCTCCGAGAATGACCTTGCTGCTGCACGGATGGGACTGACGAATGTCATTCCCGAGGGTGTGACCATTGATCTGGATATCTCGGGCGGTAAGGCTCGGGTGGATATGAGCGCCGAAGCCCTTAACTGCAGCAGTGCCGAGGATGAGCTGCTCATGGTACAGGGAACGGCAGCGGCTCTGTGCGGCTTTGATACGGTGGAGGAGGTCACCTTCCTCTTCGATGGACAGAAACGCAGCCGCCTGACCCACGGCACGGATGTATCCGGGGTTTTTACAGAGGATATGGTGAATGTGGAAAGCGTTGCGACGATGGCGGACAGCGCGTATGCCGATCAGGTGCAGCTGTACTTTCCGTCAGCCAGCGGCAGGATGCTGGTGCCTGTGACGCGGACGGTGTTTTCTCCGGCAGACCTGACGACTGCGATTCTGGAGCTGGCCAAGGGCCCGAAGGCGGACAGCGGCCTTGAAAACCCGCTGCCGGGCGACTGCGGCGTGAAGTCTGTATCCATCAGCAAGGGCATTGCCACCATTGATTTTACGAAGGAATTTGCGCAGGTGGCGCAGCAGTCTGATGGCGGCTATCAGGCGCTGCAGGCAGTGGTGTTCACGGCCAGCCAGTTTCCCGGGGTGAAGCAGGTGCAGGTGCTTGTGGACGGCAAGCCCTTCCGGACAGAACCGCAGACTGCTACCACCTGGGTCAATCAGGCGGATGAGGTGATGGCACAGTATCCGGGCGTGATCGAGATCGATTGATAGCGAGCGGGGCGGAGTGATTCCGTCCCTTTTTTGCTGTGCTGCGGAAGCGCCGGCTGCACGGCTTGCATTATTTGCCGATTCGGGGTATACTAATGACATTCTTTATTCTCAGGAGGAAATCATCATGCAGCAGCCCCGCAGAATCATCGGCGCACTGCTCGACAATATCAGCAAGGTAATCGTCGGCAAGGAGGAAGCAGTGGAGTACGCTCTGATCGCGCTCCTGTGCAAGGGACATGTGCTGATTGAGGACGTGCCAGGCGTAGGCAAGACGACGCTCGCGTCCGCGCTGGCCAAGTCCCTGGCATGCTCCTTCCGGCGTATTCAGTTCACGCCTGATCTGATGCCTTCGGACGTGACAGGCTTCACGCTGGTCAACTTCAAGACGGGCGAAATGGAATACAAGGAAGGCTCCGTCATGTCGCAGGTGGTGCTGGCGGATGAGATCAACCGCACCAGCCCCAAAACCCAGTCGGCGCTGCTGGAGGTTATGGAGGAGCATCAGGTTACCGTGGACGGCGTGACCCATCCGGTACCCCAGCCCTTCATTGTGCTGGCGACCCAGAATCCAGGGGAATTCGTGGGCACCTATCCGCTGCCGGAGGCACAGATGGACCGCTTCTTCCTGCGCATCTCCATTGGTTATCCGACCGTGGAGCAGGAAATGGACGTGCTGGAGCGCTATTCCGGCGTGGTCAAGCCCATGGCTACCATTGAGCCTGTCTGTTCGGCGGAGGATATTCTTGCATTGCAGGATATGGTGACGCAGGTTTACTGCTCGCCGGAGGTGCGCATGTATGTGGCGTCTATTGCAGCGGCGACGCGTCAGGAGCCTGCGCTGTCGCTGGGCGCGTCCACCCGTGCGGCCATCGCGCTGATTCACGGTGCGCAGGCCTGTGCGCTGCTGGCCGGGCGTGACTATATCATTCCCGAGGACGTACAGCACATGGCGTTGCCTGTGCTGGCCCACCGACTGGTGCTCAGCCCTGAAGCGCGCATGAAGGGCATTACCGCCCAGAGTGTCGTGCATCGGGTGCTCAAGAACGTCCCCGTGCCGGTGAAGCTATGAAGATTCGCATGACGATGCCGTCGCTGGTGACCTTTTCGCTGCTGGCGGCGGCCTTTTCCACGGGCAGCCCTGTCTTCCTGACGGGGGCGATGCTGATTATTCTGCTGTGCGCATCGAGCATCCTGGGCGTGCGGCGTGCGGCCGGAACGCTGACGGTATCCTCGGGATTGACGGATCACATCGTGCAGCGCGGAGACGACGTGCAGCTGGAGGTTGCCCTGAGCTACCGGGGATTGATTCCCATCGCGCCCTTGCAGGTGGAGGTGTCTGCCGGGCCGGACAAGCCGGAGCAGACCATTCGCCTGAACGCTGTGCCGGGTCGCCCGCAGAAGCTGACGCTGCCCTTCCATGCGGCGCATATCGGTGTGAGCAGTCCCGGCGTGAAAGCGGTGACGGTTACTGATCTGTTCGGGCTGTGCAGTGCGCGGGTCGTTCCGGAAACAGTGGGCGGCGAGCTGATTGTGCTGCCGCTGCCCTTCGACGTGGGTGAACTGACCTACGCAGCAGGTGACTCTGGCAGCGAAACGATGGCAAGAGCGTCTGAGGATATCACAAGCCCCGCGGAGGTGCGCGCCTACCAGCAGGGCGATGCGATGAAGAAGATCCACTGGAAGCTGTCCATGCGCAAGCAGGAGCTGATGGTGCGCCGGTTTGAGGAGCCCGTCATGCCCGATGCACTGGTGCTGATGGACTGCTCGAAGCCTCCGAAGCAGCAGCATGCGGAGGCCGAGCTTGATGTACGCGACGCGCTGCTGGAAACGGCAGCCTCTGTCATGCAGGAAAACACCCGTACCGGTCATCCGGCGAAGCTTCCGCTGCTGGGCGAGCATCCTATCGAGCTGGACAAGGGGATGGGCATGCCGGTCATCCTGGAAGCGCTTGCCCGGGCAGACTTTTCTGCCGGAGACAAGTTTGAACGTGTGCTGCTGCTGGAATTGCGGCGGATGCGCAAGGTGGGCAGTACGGTTGTGATCGCGGCCCGACTCAATTCCCGCATGGTTGATGTGATGATGTCCATGCGCCGCATGGGGCCCTATGTACGTTTTTATCTGGTGACCTTTACCCCTGATGATGCGCAGCTGCTGCCGATGATTACCAAGCTGCAGAGCGCCGGGGTGGAGGTATGCTATGTGACTCCGGCAGCCATGTAAGCGCTGCAGGAGGGAGGATGCCGCGGCGGCGAAAGCTGGCACGGCTTGAAACAGGGGTTAAGGAGGTGTCTCATCTGCAAAGCAGGCTTCGTGAAGCGCTGGCCCATGGGGCGGTTGCGCTGCTGTTTGCCCTTGGTATGGTGCTGATGCTGCTGGGCGTGACGGGGCTGCTCCGTTATGGATGGATGGCGGCAGCGCTGCTGACAGCTATGACTGCAATTATGACGGCAGCGTCCATGAACCGCAGGGCTGCGTGGGTACTGACCGGCGCAGCGCTGGTCGGCGGCGTAGGCTGGCTGACGCTGGGCGGAATGGGGACGGTCGTGGAGGTTATGCAGGCCACAGTGCTGCATATGTCCGGCTTGAAGACTGCGCTTCCGCTTGTGGCAGGCGAGGCCGCAGCGATGATCTGCGTGCTGTGCGCAGCGGCGTCCTTCTTTGTCACGTACCGGAGTGCAGGGGCTTATCCAGCGCTGATTCTGCTGCTGCTGGCGGTGGTGCTGCTTTGGCTGGGGGATCAGACGCACGTGCTGTGGGCGCTTCTGCCCTCGGTGGTCGCCTGTGTGACGCTCCTGCTGCAATCCGGTGACGATGATATCCGCACATTCCGTGTGCTGCCTTTGGCGGTCGTGACGACGGTCATCAGCTTTACCGGCGTGGCTGTGGGCGGCGCGACGATTCCGCCTCTCAAGGACGCAGCTGACGCCCTCCGGCAGAAAATTTACGATATCTTCTTTTTTACTGATCCGCGCGATGTGTTCTCGCTGGCCACGGAGGGCTATTATCCGCAGGGACAGAATCAGCTGGGCGGCCCGGCTGAGCCCCATGAGAACCCCGTGATGGTCGTGATTACGCCCCGTAAGACGTATCTGCGCGGCGTGGTCAAGAATGTTTATACAGGACGCTCATGGGTGGATGAAACCGGCGGGCGGCGGTACCTCTGGGAAAGCAGCAGATGGCAGAATGCGAAGGCAGCGGCTTTCGATATGGAGCGGCCGGAGGTTGCCGATCTTGGCGCAACAGGCATTCTGCAGCCCTACACCATCACTGTGCGCATGCTGGCAGACAGCGCGTCGAGCATGTTTGTGCCCCAACGGGTGCGTTCGCTGGAAGCAGAGGGAGACCTGACCCCTTATTTCAACATGGGAAGCGAAATTTTTGCGACCCGTAACCTTACGTTGGGGGACGTCTGGACGGTGGAAGCGCCCCTGTATCGTGCGGGGGATACCGGTGTGGAAGCCCTTGTGAGTGCCTGTGAAAATGCGACTGATGACAACTGGGAATACGTGAACCGCACCTACCGCGCATTGCCCGGCCATCTGGAGCAGGCGGTCTACGACATTGCCTACGAAGCCGTGGCGGGTGCTGACACACCCTATGAAATGGCATGGGCGCTGCAGCAGTATCTTGCCGGTAACTATACCTACAAGCTGGATGTGGCTGAGCAGCCCCCGGAACTGGATTTTGTATCCACCTTCCTGTTGCTGGAGAAGGAAGGTTACTGCACTTATTTTGCATCCGCGATGACGGTGCTGTGCCGGATGGTCGGATTGCCTGCACGCTATGTGGAGGGCTATCTTGCCAGCCCTGACGCCGAGGGAAAGGCCATCGTGACCGGCAGGGAGGGACATGCCTGGACAGAGGTCTACTTCAAGGGCTTTGGCTGGCTGACTTTTGATGCAACACCCTGGAGCGCTGAAACCACCTATATCTCTCCCGACCAGCTCCCCGATGCCCCGAATCCTCCCGAGCAGTCGCCTGAACCGACTGCCACCCCTACACAGTCGCCCGAACCTGTCCAAACCCCGAGTCCCACGCCGAACACGGAGCAGTCCGTGCCGACGGAAACACCGGATATCCAGCAGGCTCCGGATGATGAGCAAGGCCACGTGCAGCGGAATGAAAAGGCTGCGTCGGCGCTATGGTGGCTGCTGCTGGTTCTGATGCTGATGGCGGCTGCGGCTATACGCGTGCTGTTCACCCGTCCCGATATTCGCGCCGGCCGCCAGAAGAAGCCCTTTGCCCGTTGGCTGGTATGGGCGCAGGCGGTGCATGATGGACTGCGGATGCTGGATTTGGTGCGCCTTGAGAGCGAAACGCCGATTGCCTTCTTCCGCCGCGTAGATGCATCGGGCAAGCTGCCGCTGTCGCTGCAGGCTCTTGGCGAAACGGAATCGCTGATGTTCTATGGTCATGCCATTCCGGAACCCGGTGAGATTGATGCATTCCGCCGTGCCTACGAGGTGATCTGCCGCCGCCTGAACATCGGTCAGCGCATCCTCCTTGCCCTACAGCGGGCTTTCATGCCTCGTCGTTCCCATGATATCACGGCGTGAGCCTGACAAAAGTTTCGCTTGCGTGTCAGCTTTACTTGCTGGCACGCTTTTTTTATCAAACAAAATGCAAAATATATATTGCGTAATGCAAGATAATGTGATATACTGTTCATGTCGGCGGGTGATGCGCCGATGTGAGAATTGATGTAATTGTGACGGGAGGAACCTGCAATGAGGAAGATCGTGGACGAAAGACTTGCAAGGGAGACCAACGCCATGACGGCAAGGATGTACTGGCTGATGCTTGCCCTGCAATTGTCGGTGCTGATTGTGAAGCTGGTACTGGGGGCAGGGCTGATGCAGTGCATCCTCGACTTGCTGGTGCTGGCTGTGGGTCTTGGCGGTATGGCCATTCTGCGTACGGCAAAGGGCTTGTGGGGCGCAAAGGACGAGGTGCTGCGGGAAATTGACGACGCCTGCCTGACGAAGCTGTTCATGGCGATGTTCTGGCTGCTGGTGTTCGGTGAGTTTCTGCTGGCGTTCAGCGACGGTAGGAACCTCTGGTGGTATGCGCCCTATGTGCTGGTCTGGGGGCTCCCGGCGGTGGTCATCACCGTGAAGAGCTTGCGGCAGGGACTGCTGCTCTGGGGTGGCCGCCAGCAGGAAAAGGCAGGCAAGGCGCGTTTGCTGAAGGGGACGGTGCTGGGTGCTGTGTTCTTTGGCGTGGTGATTGGTGGTCCTTCCTGCTTCAAGGATGGCTCGTTCCAGCCTTCGGGTCTTGTGCAGGTGCTGATGATGGGCGCGGTCTGGGGTACGCTGTTCTACGTGATGTTCAGCGCCATGATGAAGCGCGGCGAAAAGGCGGCAGATCAGGCCGTAGCGGAAGCAGAAACACGCATGGATGATGCGGGTGAGGATGCTGCTGATGAAGAATAAACGCATGAAAATCGCCCGCATTGAAAAGGATCTGTCGCAGGAGCAGCTGGCTGTCCTGCTGGGTGTGACAAGGCAGACCATCGGACTGATCGAATCCGGGAGCTACAACCCGACGCTGAAGCTATGCATTGCCATCTGCAAGGCATTGGACAAAACGCTCGATGAATTGTTCTGGCCAGAGGAATAAAAATACCCGCCGCCTGTCCGGTATGTGCATTGGACAGGCGGCGGTGTGCTGTTATTATTGAGCGGCAGGCGTAGCCGTCGGGGCAGGCGCGGGGGTGAAGGAAGGTGTCGCATTGGGCGTGCGAGAGACTGTCGGGGAGGGCGCTGCAGTGGCAAGCTCCTGTGCATAGATCTTGCGCAGGGTCTTTTCATCTGCGGTGCCATTAGCGGTCAGACCGTTGGCTTTCTGGAAGGCCTTGACGGCGTTTACCGTGCCGCCCAGATACGTGCCGGACACATAGCCGTTGTAGTAGCCCAGCTCCTTGAGCTTGCACTGCAGCCAGTAAACCGCCTCGCCGGAGCTGTTCTTTTTAAGGGTCTTGAAGGGCATGGGCGGTTTTGCGCCGGAGACATACTCAGGTGCTGCCGTGGGTGCGGGGGTGATGATGGGCAGCATACAGCTGTAATCGAGCCCAGGCAACTTGAGCGCGGCGCGCAGCTCCGGATCGGCAGGCAGATCCTCCGTGATGGTAACCACCACGCCAGCGCCGCAGTTGTAGTAAATCCACTTTGCGTCGGCAACGGTCAGGCGGATGCAGCCGTGGGAGGCGCGCTTGCCAAGGTTCTTGTAGCTGGAGACCTTCAGGGCCATGTTGTCCACCTGGCTGTAAATAACGCTGTGGAAGGCGATGGATTCGTTGATCTTTGTCCAGTACTGGGCATGGCCGCCCCACTTGGGGAAGTAGCACCAACGGGCTGTGCGGCCGGTGAGCACCCAGTCGCCCACATCGCTGGGGGCAGAGCGGGTGCCCGTGGAGCATAGCATCTGCCGGACAACCTTCGTATATTCGCCGTTCTCATCCAGACCATAAACGGTGGTGACCTGATTGTTCACGTCGACGGTGATGGCGTAGGGCACAGGCGTAGGTTCCGGTGTGGGCTTGGGCGCGTCGTCGACGGAACGGGCGTCCGGGTCGTTGAACAGGGCGTTCCAGGTCTGCTCGCCGACGACGCCGTCAGCCTTCAGGGCGTTCTGTGTCTGAAAGGCCTTGACTGCGTTGCGGGTGTGGCCAAGGAAGTTGCCGGAGATATTGCCTTCATAATACCCCAGATCAGTCAGGCGCTGCTGGAGTGTCTTGACCAGCGTACCTTTGTCCTCATAACGCAGGGTCTTGGTGTATTCGACCGTCGGCGCAGGTGTGAGGGGGGCTGCGTCCAGCATGTCCAGAGCCGTGGGGGCGGGGGTGACGTCGGGCAGGGAAGCCATGCCTTCCGCATAGCTCACTGCATCCTCACTGTACAGGAGCGTCAGGGTATCAACATCAGCCTGGCCGGTGGGGATTTCGCCGCTGCACATCTGGAAATTGTACACCGCTTCCTGCGTGGAAGGCAGATAGGTGCCGCTGAGCTTGCTGCTGTAATAGCCCAGCGCTGTGAGACGTACCTGCAGCAGACGTACGTCCTCGCCCGTGCAGCCCAGACGCAGCGGACGGTATCTCGTGGAGAAGAGAAGCTCCTGAGTCTCTGCATCGGCCTCGCCAGTCTGCAGCAGGCTGAAATCCGACTGGAAGGCCTTGACTGCCGCACGGGTCAGATCGCCATAGGAGCCGGTAATCTCGCCGTCATAGTAATGCAGCTCGGCCAGCTTCAGCTGGAGCTCTGCAACCCCTTCGCCGAAAGCGCCGTAGATCAGCGGCTGATACGTCGGCAGGGCAGTGCTGCCGTTATCATCCATGATGACGACCTCGTCTTCATCGCCGTAGTCGTCCACGGGGACGATTTCGATTTCATCATCGTATTCGTCCATAGGAACGGCGTTGGATTCCGCCAGCACCGCGCAGGGCAGCAGCATGACCGTAAGCAGCAGGAATGCAAGCAATTGTTTCATGGGCATACCTCATCATGTATTCGTACACAGCTATTGTAGCGGTTCAGGCAGCAGAAAGCAAGAGGAAGGGGAGATTTTCCAGCAGATTTTCAAGATATGCAGCTGTTGCCATACACGCAAAGAAACAAATGCAAAAAAACGCCAAATCCGTCATTTAGGGTTGACAAAGCCGCCGGGCATATGTTATGCTTGTATACAACACCTGAAGAAGGGAGAAAGCGCTGATGAAGTTCGACCGCAACGCCATGATCAACATGATGATGCCCATGTGCATGTGCCGCATGAGCATGCGTTGCTGTGCCGAAAATCAGATGCGCTTTTCGTAATATCACGGCGGAAGGTAAGGGCAGGCGCTCTTGAAGACCACCGTGAGGGTAGAGAAGGGGAGGCTGCATCTGAGCGGCATCCCCTGTTTTTTATGGAGAAAGAGGGAAGCACATGGATTCTATCCAGGATACCAATCGTCCCTGTCAGATCGAGCTGCAGAACGTACGCAAGGTCTACCCTGTGACCGGCGGCGAGGTCGTGGCGCTGGACAACATCAGCCTCAAGATTCACAAGGGCGATATCTTCGGCATCATCGGCCTGTCAGGCGCGGGCAAGAGCACGCTCATCCGCTGCGTAAACAGGCTCGATACGCCCACGGAGGGTAAGATCCTCTTCTGCGGCAAAAATGTGCCGGAGATGAACAAGCAGCAGCTGAACCTCATGCGCCGCAAGATGAGCATGATCTTCCAGCAGTTCAATCTGCTGATGCAGCAGACTGTCGCCAAGAACATCGCCTACCCGATGGAGATCGCGGGCGTGCCGAAAGAGCGGATTCGCAAGCGCGTGGCGGAGCTGCTGGAAATCGTCGGCCTGTCCGATAAGGCCAAGGCGTATCCGTCCCAGCTGTCCGGCGGCCAGAAGCAGCGCGTGGCTATTGCCCGTGCACTGGCAAGCGACCCTGAAGTGCTGCTGTGCGACGAGGCGACCTCCGCTCTTGACCCCATGACCACCCAGTCCATCCTGCGCCTGCTGCAGCAGATCAACCGTGAGCTGGGCATCACCATTGTGGTCATCACCCATGAGATGGCGGTTATCCGGCAAATCTGCACGCATGTTGCCATCCTTGATGGCGGCGTGATTGCCGAGGAGGGCAGCGTGGACGAGGTGTTCACCCACACCAAGTCTGCGGCAGGCAAGCGACTGTTCGGTATCGTGACCCCCGAGAACCGCGAAGAGCTGGCGGAAGCGCCTGCCCTTCGTATCGTCTTTGACGGCGAGCAGCTGTCCGAGCCCATCATTGCCGAGCTGATCCTGCATCTGGGCCAGCCGGTGAGCATCCTGTCCGCCGACGTCCATACCCTTAACGGCGCGCAGTATGGTCAGATGCTCATCACCCGTCCGGAGAACCGGGATGTTTGCGACAAGGCCTTTGCGTACCTGAAGGGACGCGGGCTGACGGTGGAGGAGGTGCGTCAGGCATGAGCTGGAACACACTGATGGCGATGCTTGCTGAAGAAACCTGCAACACGCTGTTCATGACCATTCCATCCACGCTGATTGCTTATTTACTGGGTCTGCCGCTGGGCGTACTGCTGGTCATCACCCGCAAGGACGGCATCATGCCCCTGCCCACGCTCAACCGTGTGCTGGGCATTGTGGTGAATTTGCTGCGTTCGGTTCCCTTCATCATCCTGATGGTGATGCTGTTCCCTGTAACCCGCGCGATTATGGGCCGCGGCACCGGCACAGCGTCGGTCATTGTGCCGCTGACGATCAGTGCCTTCCCGTATGTGGCGCGTATGGTGGAGTCGAGCCTGCTGGAGGTTGATTCCGGCGTGGTGGAGGCAGCGCAGTCGATGGGCTCAAGCACGCTCCAAATCGTGCGCAAGGTGCTGATTCCGGAGGCGATGCCGAGTCTGGTGAACGGCTTTGCAATTTGCATCACGACGATTCTGGCGTACACGGCGATGGCTGGTACGGCAGGCGGCGACGGTCTGGGTAAGGTGGCGATCACCTATGGCCTGAACAAGAGGCAATATGATGTGATGTATGCGGCGAGTATTGTTCTGGTACTGCTGGTGCAGCTGTTCCAGGTTGGTGGTACGACGCTGTCTCACGTGATCGATCACCGCCGTCGCAAATAAGAGACGTCCAAGGCAAATACCGGGTGTCGATCAAGGAAGAAATCGCGTCGTTTCAACAAGACAGCGAAACATCCCTAAACCAACCCCTTTGGAAAGGTTCCTAAAACCACCCCCTCTTATCTTGGTTCTCTCGCGGCGTTCCGCGTCTGAATAAGTTCCACAAAATGAAAGGAGCAACCTACCATGAAGAAGATTCTTGCCCTGGTTCTTGCCCTGGTTCTGTCCCTGTCTCTGGCGGCCGCGGAAGACCTGAAGGTCATCCGCGTCGGCGCAACTGCCGCCCCCCATGCCGAGATCCTCGAGAGCGAGGCTGTGACTGCCAAGCTGGCTGAGCTGGGCTATAAGCTCGATGTCGTGGTGTACGACGGCTATGTGCTGGAGAATCCTGCTGTGTCTGACGGCACCGATATGGCCAACTACTTCCAGCATCAGCCCTACCTTGATTCCTACAATGCCACCGTGGATGAGAAGGATCAGCTGGTTGGCGCGTTCAGCGTGCACTATGAACCCTTCGGCATTTACTCTGACAGCCTGAAGAGCCTGGAGGAGCTGAAGGATGGCGCCTACATCGGCGTGCCCAACGATCCCTCCAACGAGACCCGCGCCCTGCTGCTGCTGGCTGCTGTCGGCCTGATCTCCGTGCCCGAAGGCGCGAATGCTGAGTCCGTGCTGACCAAGTACGACATCACTGACGAAATGAACCCCCGCGGTTTCAAGTTCGAGGAGGTTGCCGCTGAGCTGCTGCCCTCCACCCTGCCGGACTATGACATCGCCGTCATCAACGGCAACTACGCCATCGATGCTGGCCTGAAGCCCGCTGTGGACGCTCTGGCGCTGGAAGCTTCCGATTCTGCCTTCGCCGTGCTGTACGCCAATGTTGTGGCTGTGCGCGCTGAGGATGTCGACTCCGAGTGGCTGGCTGCCCTGAAGACCGCCCTGACCACTGAGGAAGCCCGTCAGTACATGAACGATACCTACGCCGGCGGCGTGGTGCCCACCTTCTGAGTCAATCCATAACAGAAAAATGCCCGTGCGGAGCGTGACAGCTCTGCACGGGGTTTCTTTTAATGCTCCAGCTTGTCATCGTAGAGATGATGCTCGATGTAGCTTGCACGGCGGTTTGTAAGATATAGAGACGTCAAAACGGCAGCAATCACGGTACTGAGGCTCAGCCAGTCCAAATCAAAGATTGTGCCGAGCAGATACGCAATGAGCAGGAACAATGCGAGCAGGATCATGGTGCTTCGGTGGTCTTTGTTCCATTTTTTCTGCCAGAAAGCTTTTCGCTCCTGCATCTGGAATATTTCCTGCTCCTTCAACACGGCCGTCAGCGTTTCTTCTGCTGCGTGGGGTAGCGTTTCAGGAGAAAGACGCTCGCCAGCAACCAACTCGTTGATGCTTAACCCATATATTCTGGAAAGCTCCAGCAGCATATCTACCGGAGGCATGTATACTCCGGTTTCCCAGCGGGAGATCGTCTTGCTGCTTACATGAAGCTTCTCCCCCAACAGCTCCTGTGTCATGCCCTGTTCCTTGCGGAGCTGCTGCAGGAATGTGCCCATTTTCGTCGTGTCCATGCAAATGCCTCCTTTTGATGACATCATAATATCACTTCGCAGCCGGACATGTCCACCCCATAAACAGCGAAGCGGGAAAATGACGGCAAATCCGGTGTTCCCCTTCACAAGAAAGCCGGGTTGTGCTATGATACAGGAACAATCATTCTGCGATTCCGGAGGTGATACTCATGTCCGAACTGACCGGCAAATTCGTCCTGAAGGCGCCATATCGGCCCAATGGCGATCAGCCACAGGCGATTGATGCCCTCGCTTCAGGGGTACAGCAGGGAATGGACGCGCAGGTGCTGCTGGGCGTGACTGGCTCCGGCAAGACCTTTACCATGGCGTCTGTCATCGAACGGGTGCAGCGTCCGACGCTTGTTATCGCTCATAACAAGACCCTCGCGGCGCAGCTTTGCTCAGAGCTGAAGGCTTTCTTCCCGGACAGCCGCGTGGAGTATTTCGTGTCCTATTATGATTATTACCAGCCTGAAGCCTACATCGCCTCCTCGGACACCTACATTGAAAAGGACGCGTCCATCAACGAGGAGATCGACCGCCTGCGCCACAGTGCCACGGCTGCGCTGCGGGAACGCCGTGATGTGATTATCGTCGCGTCCGTATCCTGTATCTACTCCATGGGTGATCCCAGTGAGTATGAGGGACAGATGATCTCCCTGCGGCCGGGGATGGCCATTGATCGCGACCGGCTGCTGCGGCTGCTGATTGATATCCAGTACGAGCGTAATGACATTGAGTTTGCCCGGGGTTCCTTCCGTGTGCGGGGCGACGTGGTGGAGATCATTCCTGCGGCGATGAACGAACATGGATTGCGCATTGAGTTCTTCGGGGATGAGATTGACCGAATCAGCCAGATCGACGTGACCAGCGGGCATGTGCTTTCGAACCTTGAGCATGCGGCGATCTTCCCGGCGACCCACTATGCGACGGACAAGAGTCATCTGGACGAAAACATCGCGGTCATCGAGGCGGATCTGCAGGCGCAGATTGAGCGCTTCACGCAGGAGGGGAAGCCCCTGGAGGCCGAGCGCATCGCCCAGCGTACCAATTATGATATCGAAATGATGCGCGAGATTGGCTATTGCTCAGGAATTGAGAATTACAGTCGGTATTTTGACGGCCGCAAGCCCGGTGACGCGCCCTATTCCCTGCTGGACTATTTCCCTAAGGGCTTCCTGTGCATCATTGATGAGAGCCATGTGACCGTTCCTCAGATTCGCGCGATGTACAACGGAGACCGGGCGCGCAAGGAGCAGCTGGTAGAGTACGGCTTCCGTCTGCCCAGCGCGTTTGACAACCGTCCGCTTCTGTTTGAGGAGTTTGAGCAGCGCATCGGTCAGACAATCTACGTCAGCGCAACGCCCGGCCCTTATGAGCTTGGCAGGACAAAGCAGATCGTGGAGCAGATCATCCGGCCGACGGGCCTGCTGGATCCGAAGATTGACGTGCGTCCGGCCACCGGGCAGGTGGATGATCTTGTGGGCGAGATCCACAGGGTGGTGGATAAGAAGCAGCGCGTGCTGGTGACAACGCTGACCAAGCGCATGGCTGAGAGCCTGACGGAATACCTGCGCGGCATGGAGATGCGCGTGCGCTATCTGCATTCTGATATGACGACGATGGAGCGCATGGAGCTGATCCGCGGACTGCGTCTGGGCGAATACGACATTCTGGTGGGCATCAACCTGCTGCGCGAAGGCCTTGATCTGCCGGAGGTGAGCCTTGTGGCGATCCTCGATGCGGACAAGGAAGGCTTCCTGCGCTCGGAAACGTCGCTTGTACAGACCATCGGCCGTGCGGCGCGCAATGTGGACGGCCGGGTGATCATGTATGCGGATGTGATGACGGACAGCATGATGCGGGCTATCAGCGAAACAAACCGCAGGCGCGCCATTCAGGAAGAGTATAATCGGCTCAACGGCATAACGCCGGAGAGCGTACGCAACGCCATTCATCAGGTGTTGGAAATCACGAAGAAGGTAGAGGAGAGCGCACCGGCGAAAATGACCGAGGAGGAGCGTGCAGCGGTGGTACGCCAGCTGGAGGAGCAGATGCTGGCTGCGGCAAAGGAGCTGGACTTCGAGCGTGCGGCAAAGCTGCGTGATCAGATGCTGGAGATGCGCGGAGAAACGGTTCAGAAGGACGATGTACAGAAGAAGCGCCGCCGGACGCGGGAAAGCACGCGTCATCATTAAAACGGACGGCGGGAGCAAAGGCCGCAGTTCCCCAAAGTGCCGTGCAGGGCGCCTTTTGCAATCGGAGCAATTCCGGCTGCAGAGGGCGCCTTTTGACAGCCCTCCAGCGCATTCGCACGGGGAAAACTGTCAATCCATTGACCATGAGAGGATTTCGCCGTATAATAAACAGGATTGATCACAGGGAGGCGACACACCATGCATGACCGATATCCTTTGCGCACGGTGCTGGCGGTGTTTGTTCCGGCGGCGCTGCTGCTGACCGTCGGGTGGCTGCTTTGCGGCGAGACGGTATATGATGCAGTGTTCGCAATGCTGAAGCTGGTGGTGACACGATGAAGCATATATTCCGATATATCGGCGCGATGCTGACGACGCTGCTGCTGTTGTCTGCGGCGCTTTTAGGTCTTGCCTGCTACGCCTCGACGGGCTGGTATGCAGAGCATGCGCTGGGAAATGAAGCGTTGATTGCCCAGCAGCAGGCCCGTATTGATGAAAAGATTGAGGAGCTTGCAGCGAAGCAGCAGGTATCTCCTGAGACGTTGACTCCGTGGACAGCAGATGCTGCCAGAAGGCATAATGCGGCGATGCAGCAGTGGTGGCATGCATTGTGGCACAGCGAAGAGGCAGATACAGCGCTTCCGGCATTCCTGTCAGCGGAGGAGGAAAGGGCGCTGATTGCGGCTGTTATGGCGGATGAGGGCTTTGCAGCAGCCACCCCTTCTGCGCAGCGGCGCGCTGCAGCCCGGGATGACGTGGCATATGCGGTGGATGAGATTGTCTGCGGGGCAGTTACCCCTCTGCGGCGCAGCGTTGTTGATCTGGTGCTGTCTGCCGCCGTGGCGCACATTGATCTGCCGATGCTGGCGCGGCTGACGCTCATTGCAGCCGGAGTGCTGCTGGTGCTGGCCATGCTGCTGCTGCCGATGCTGCGCAAGGTGGCGGGCAGTACGCTGCTGTCGACGGCTGGGCTGATGGCTGCGCTCAGCGTTCCGGTGTGGCTGCTGGACATTGCAAGGATGCTCAGGTCGCTCAATGCGATCGCGGCGGCTCAGGGGAGCAATGCACTCCTGTGGCTGGCCATCCCGTGGTATGGCGCGGCGCTTGTGCTGGCTGCGGCGGGAACGATCATCATCCGTGTGGGGGACGAACGCCTATGAAGAGGGAAATCAATCATGTGACGGTTCGGTCAGCGCGGATCGAAACTCCGCTGACGCTTGCGCTGGTCGCGGATCTGCACGACGGTCCGTTTGATGATCTGACCCCTGAATTGTGTAAATGTGACGCGATTTTGATCGTGGGGGATCTGGTGGAGCGGCATCACGGGCTGTACCGGAATGCCATCCGTTTTGTGGAAGCTGCACCGGAGATTGCCCCGACGTTCTATGCCATTGGCAATCACGAGCGTAAGCTGAAAGCGCTGGCAGATTACTGGCCCCATGTGGAACGCAGCCGCGTGACTGTGCTGGACGATCGCTTTGTGTCCTTCAAGGGCATTACCCTTGGCGGACTGACAAGCCGCGCGCCGGGCGAGGTGAGGGCAGAGTTCCTTGGCAGCATGGAAAAGCAGTCGGGTTTCCGCCTGCTGATGTGTCATCACCCGGAGTATTATCAGAAGTATATCGCCGGCTGCGACATTGATCTGACCGTCTCCGGGCATGCCCACGGCGGGCAGGTGCGCATCGGCAGTCAGGGCTTGTATGCACCGGGGCAGTGGTGGCTTCCGAAGCTGACGAGCGGCTTTTATTTCGATGGGAGGCTCTTTGTCAGCCGCGGCTTGACCAACGCTACATGGGCGCCCCGCATCAACTGCAATTGCGAGTTGGTGGTGCTGCATCTGGAAAAAGCATGATGGAGGGAAATCGTATGCAGTCTGCATTGACGGATATCCTGTGCCGCGCAGGCCGGATCATGACGGATTATCAGGCGCCGCAGGTTTTTGCCAAGGGAAAGCACGCCGATTTTGTGACGGAAGCGGATATTGCCGTGCAGGAATTTTTGCTGGATGCGCTGGCAAAGGCATATCCCGGCGCACGCTTTTTTGCCGAGGAATCGGAAGAAAACGTCCTCACAGATGCGCTGACCTTTATCATTGATCCCATTGATGGCACGACCAACTATTTTCGCCGCCGCTGCTGCTCAATGATTTCCGTTGGCGCAGTGGAGAGCAAGAAGCCTGTTTTCGGCGCGCTGTACGACCCATACCGCAGGGAGCTGTTTATGCGGCGGCAGGGAAGGGCGCATGGTGCGGCGATGAACGTCTGCATGTGTCGGAGGAGCCCTTTGAACGGGCGCTGATAGGCTTCGGTACCGCGCCCTATTACACAGAGCTGGCGGAGCTTACGGGCCGTTCACTGACTGCGCTGCTGCCGAGGGTGGCGGACATTCGGCGTACAGGCAGCGCGTGCGTGGATCTGTGCGACGTGGCGTCGGGACGCAGCGATGGGCATTTTGAATGGATCCTGCAGCCGTGGGATTACTGTGCCGGTACGCTGCTGGTGGAGGAAGCCGGCGGCTGCTGCGGCAACATTCTGGGCGGCCCGGTGACCTATGACAAGGCTATTCCGCACCTGGCAGCCAGCCGACGCAGCTTTGACCTTCTGCAGGAGCTGCTGCAGAAAGTCCGCCAGGAACTGAACGTCTGATAAAGAGAATAAAACGCCCTGCTTTCCATGGCTGGAGAGCAGGGCGTAGACTGTCAAAAAAGCTTCACGGGAGGTGTCGGAGGGCCCGCAGGCCCTCTGACTGTAATCGTATCGCGGGGCTTTGCCGCGCGGGCGGGGCGGTTTCGGCATCAGACGAAACCATTCCTTACATTTTTCACGGCCGTC
>JAFTWV010000122.1 GCA_017465155.1 Clostridia bacterium | reverse complement strand
GGTTGCGGCTCCTCCCGCGAGCATGCGCCCATTTCGATCCGTGCCTGCGGCGTACGCTGCGTCATCGCGGCGTCCTTCGCCCGCATCTTCTACCGCAACGCCATCAACATCGGCTTCCCGATCCTGGAGTGCCCCGAAGCTGCCGCCGCCATCAACAACGGCGACACCGTGTCCGTCGACTTCGCCACCGGCAAGATCATCGACGAGACCACCGGCGAGACCTTCCAAGCCGTGGCCCTGCCGCCCTTCATTGAGAAGATCGTGGAGCATAACGGGCTGCTGCCGTATCTGAAGGCAAGGATGGATGCAAAGAAGTAAGATGGAAATCGTGCTGCTGACCCCAGCAAACACGACCGACGCGCTCTTCCGTCAGATCGTTGCCATCGAGGAGAACTGCGGCCTGTTCACCTACCCGCCGGAGGTTCTCTGGGAGTGCATCGCCGTCGGCGACACCTATGCCCTCATGGACGGCGGTACGGTCGCCGGATTCATCACCCTTGACAAGGACGCAACGGATTATTTCGGTCTTAGCCTGCACATTGTCAATATCAATGTGACGGCGGCCTACCGCCGTCAGGGGCTGGCGTCAAGGATGCTCCGCGTCTGCTGCGGGTATTACACCGAGTCCCACGCAGGGCTGATGGTCACACTGGATGTGGAGAAGACGAACACGCCCGCCCGTCGCCTGTATGAGAAGTTGGGCTTCACCGTTTCCGACCTGCCCAGTGAGAACGGCGAGAATGATCTGGTGATGACCGTGCCGCTGGAACAGCTGATCTTATGATTACAAGCAGGCATCGCCTGCGGCTTTCCACCTCATCCACACACAACAAACAAGGGAGGTACATCCCCATGGAAAAGAACATCGCCCTCCTGCGCGGCGACGGCATCGGCCCGGAGATCGTGGACAGCGCCGTTAAAGTGCTGGAGGTCATTGCCGAGAAGTTCGGCCACAAGTTCAACTTCACGCCCTACCTGATCGGCGGCGCCGCCATCGACGCCACCGGCAATCCCCTGCCCCAGGAGACCGTCGACGGTTGTCTGGCAGCTGACTCCGTGCTGCTGGGCGCGGTGGGCGGCCCCAAGTGGGACACCCTGCCTGCCAACCTGCGTCCCGAGAAGGGCCTGCTGGGCATCCGCTCGGCGATGGGCCTGTACACCAACCTGCGCCCCGCCAAGCTGTACCCTGCCCTGAAGGAAGAATGCCCCCTGCGCGCGGACATCGTCGCCCAGGGCTTCGACCTGATGATGGTGCGCGAGCTGACCGGCGGCATCTACTTCGGTGAGCGCGGCCGCCGCGAGGGCAAGTATGGACCCGAAGCCTGGGACACCGAGGCATACAGCGTGATGGAGGTCGAGCGCATCGCCCGTGCCGCCTTCGAGGCCGCCCGCAAGCGCCGCAAGAACGTCATTTCCATCGACAAGGCGAACGTGCTGGAAACCAGCCGCCTGTGGCGCGAGACTGTCCACCGCATCGCGGAGGAGTACCCGGACGTGAGTTGCGCCGACATGCTGGTGGACAACGCCGCCATGCAGCTGGTGCGCCGTCCGAGCCAGTTCGACGTGGTGGTCACCAGCAACATGTTCGGCGACATCCTGTCCGACGAGGCCAGTCAGATCACCGGCTCCATCGGCATGCTGCCCTCCGCGTCCCTGGGCGCGACGACCCGCGGCCTCTACGAGCCCATCCACGGCTCCGCCCCCGACATTGCCGGCCAGGACAAGGCCAACCCCATCGCCACCGTGCTCTCCGCCGCGATGATGCTGCGCTATGCCTTCGACATGATGGACGAGGCGGACTGCATCGAGAAGGCCGTTGACAAGGTGCTGGAGGACGGCATCCGCACGGCGGATATCGTCGGTTCCTCCGGCATCGAGGCCATCGGCTGCAAGCAGATGACCGAGGAGATCATCAAGCGCCTGTAAGGGGCTTCGACCCGTTTTCTACGCCTGCATGGCTGGTTTCGGCTGTGCAGGCGACATTTCCATTATTCCGAAAGGACTGCCCATGAAGAAGTCCATCAAAATACTGCTGATCATCATCGCCATCCTCCTGGTTCTGCTTCTCGCCGCCGGTATGATCCTGCCCGGTTATCTGGCCCGCATGGTTTATGCGGAGAACTTTGGCCACCGCCTGACCTCCTATGAGCCCATGTCATGGAGCATCGACGACTTTGACGCCCTGCAGCGCGAGCAGTACACCTTCCCCTCCGACAAGGGGCAGATGCTGACCGGCTACCGCTATTTCCATGAGGGCGTTGATGCTCGCGGCGTGGTTGTCATCGCCCATGGCTTTGGCGGCGGCGGACATCGTCACTACATGAACATCGCGGACTACTTCGCCGCGAACGGCTATGTGGTTTTCGCCTATGACGCCACAGGCAATGACGAGAGCGAAGGCGAGGCCGTGGGCGGTCTGCCGCAGGGCTTGATCGACCTCGACCACGCGCTGCGCTTTGTGAAGGCCGAGCCGGACTTTGCAGGGCTGCCCATCCTGCTGTGGGGGCACAGCTGGGGCGGATATTCCGTCGGCTCCGTGCTGGCGCTGCACCCGGATGTGAAGGCCGCTGTCATCGTCGCGGGCTTCAACGCCTCCATCGACATGCTGGAGTGCGAAGGCCGCAACATCGCCGGTGATGCGATCGACTTCGTCCTGCCATCACTGTCAGCCCACGAGCAGAAGCTCTTTGGCGACTACGCCGCCATGAGTATCCTCGACGGCGTTGCCGCCACCGACGCGAAGGTCATGTTCCTGCACAGCGAAGACGACGGTATGATCCCCATCGGCATCAGCTATAACCGCTACTTCGCAGCCTTTGGCGATGACCCGCGCTTCACCTTCATCCACTTTGACGATCGCGGCCATAACTATCCCTTCTGCGACCCTGCCCGTCAAACCTATGTGGATGCATTCAACGCCGAATCCGAGGCATACGTCGCCGAGCACGGCGAACCGACGGACGAGGAGCGCGCCGCCTACTACAACGCACACCTTGACCTGCACCAGCTCTACCCGCTGGACATGGATCTGATGGCGCAGATGCTCGCCCTGTACGACAGCAGCATCCAGTAACCCACGGAAGGAAGGACCCCCATGTACCGCGAAACAGCCAAGCTCCTGCTCTACTCCAACCTTGGCGAGGACGCGATCCTCACCCGGCTCAGCGAGATATTCTACGATTGGGATACTACATCCGAGGCAGAAAAAGGATCGAAGTCTCCCGCGCTGATCAGCCGCATCTACACCGAAGTCAAGCGCCTGCTCGACCTGGCGACGGTCTACGGCTTCAACCACAACCTGTGGCAGAACTACCTCACCTTCCTGCTGATGACGAACGAGAACAGCTTCACGCTGACCTGCGAGCGCGTAGGCGCCACGGAGGGCGGCAGCGTCAATCACTTCGCCAAGGCGGATTTCGCCGTATTCAAGCGGCTGTTCGACTTCGATTTCAGCTCCATTGAAGCCGATCTGGGTATCGACTGCTTCACCGTGCTGACGCACTACACCGCCATTCCGAAAAAGGCACAGATGTACTACCGCACAGTGTCCGAGCGGGTGCAGGCACTGTCCGCCGCCATCGACGCGGCGCAGTCCACCGATGACGTCTTCGCCGCTGTCACCGCGCACTACCGCGACTGGGGCGTTGGCATGTTCGGCCTGAACCGTGCCTTCCGTCTTGACGACAATGGCAGCCTCACCGCCATCAACAACATTGACCGCGTGGTGCTCGCCGATCTGATCGGCTACGAAACGCAGAAGAAGACCCTGCGCGATAACACCGTTGCCTTCGTGGAGGGCCGCAGCTGCAACAATATGCTGCTCTACGGCGACGCGGGCACTGGCAAATCGACCTCCGTCAAGGCTATCCTGAACGAATACTACGAGCAGGGTCTGCGCATGATCGAGATCTACAAGCACCAGTTTGGTCTGCTGTCGAAGGTTATCGCACAGGTCAAGAACCGTAACTACCGATTCATGATTTTTATCGACGATCTGTCCTTTGAGGAGCATGAGGTGGAGTACAAGTTCCTCAAGGCAGTCATTGAGGGCGGCGTAGAGACCCGCCCGACAAATGTGCTGATCGTTGCCACGTCCAACCGTCGCCATCTGGTCAGGGAAACGTGGAAGGACAAGAACGACATGGAGTTCCAGAACGACATCCACCGCTCCGACACGATGGAGGAGAAGCTCTCCCTCGCGGCGCGCTTCGGCTGCTCCATCTGCTACAACAGTCCCAACCGCCAGCAATACCACGATATCGTCAAAGGCATCGCCGCAAGGCTGCCCAAGGGCGTTGACCTGACTGAGGAACAGCTGCTCCTGGAGGCCAACAAGTGGGAGATCCGTCACGGCGGCATCTCGGGGCGTACCGCACAGCAGTTCATCAACTACATCTCCGGGCTGAAAAAGGATGTCGAGAAGGCCTAAGCCCTTCACGTGTTCAGGGAAGCGTCCTGGCCGTCGGAGACCTCCGCGCTGCAACACATCCCCTCGCATCTTTCATGAAACAGCCCTCGCATTTTCCGCTTCCCGATTCCTTTCACCTCTCCCCGTCTCAAACTAACACCAAGGAGGCTCATCCCGATGGTAACACTCGATAAAGTCTACCATGCCGCATTTGTACTCAAGCAGGTTGCCCGCAAGACGGATATGATCGAAGCACCCAAGCTTTCCAGTGACTTCACCATGTACCTCAAGACCGAGAACCTGCAGCTGACCGGCTCCTTCAAGCTTCGCGGCGCGTACTACAAGATCAGCCAGCTGACCGACGAGCAGCGGGCAGCGGGTATCGTCGCCTGTTCTGCAGGCAATCATGCGCAGGGCGTGGCGTTGGCCTCGACCCGCATGGGCGCAAAGTCTATCGTGTGCATGCCCGACAGCGCTCCCATTTCGAAGGTCGAAGCCACCAAGGCTCTGGGTGCAGAGGTTAAGCTGGTCAAGGGCGCCTACGACGACGCGTATGCCTATGCCTGCAAACTTCGCGACGAAACCGGCATGACCTTCATCCACCCCTTTGATGATGACGAGGTCATCGCAGGCCAGGGCACCATCGGTCTGGAAATTCTCAATCAGCTGGAGGATGTAGACGTTGTGCTGTGTCCCGTGGGCGGCGGCGGTCTGGTCAGCGGCGTAGCCTTCGCCATCAAGAGCCTCAACCCTAACGTCAAGGTGTACGGCGTGCAGGCGGAAAACGCTGCGTCCATGGCCAAGAGTGTCGAGCTGGGCGAGCAGGTGACACTGCCCACCGTGAAGACCTTTGCTGATGGCATCGCCGTAAAGCGTCCCGGCGACACCACCTTCGCGATGATCAACCAGTACGTAGACGGCGTGGTAACCGTCTCTGAGGACGAAATTGCCGCGGCCATCCTTGCCCTGATGGAGAAGCAGAAGATCGTTGCCGAGGGCGCGGGGGCGGTCGGCGTTGCTGCCGCCATGTTCCACCGCGTGCCTGATATTGCAGGCAAGAAAGTCTGCTGTCTGGTGTCCGGCGGCAATATCGACGTGAACATCCTCAGCCGCGTCATCACCCGCGGTCTGCTGACATCCGGGCGCAACGCCATGCTGACCATCGCGCTGGAGGACAAGCCCGGCCAGCTGGTAGGCGTTGCACAAATCATCAGCGACTGCGGCGCCAACGTCGTCGGTGTAACCCATGAACGCTCCGATGCAAACATGCCCGTAGCTTCCTGCTTCCTCAAGGTCAGCATGGAAACCCGCGATTTCGATCAGATCGCTCTCGTCCGCGAGAAGCTGACCAAAGCCGGCTTCAAAATTGTGGATCATCTCTGATCAGCCCGGCTCCCCTGCACTGATGCAGCGGGAGCCTTTTTCATCCGGCTGCAGGCTTCAGGGCAACGTCTTCCTCGCGCTGCACTCCACCAGACGGCCAGATGCAGCGCCACAGCACTGTAACCTGAAAACAGCAAAGCAGCGCCTGTTCATCACACAGACGCCGCCTTTTATTTCCATATTATCTTTTTCACGTCGAAAAGCCGTTCTGCTTCCCGCTCAATCAGCCGCTTGTCCTTTGGCTGAATGGTTTCGAAGGCTGTCAGCTCGACCTTTCCGTCCTTTTCCTTCCATTTGCCTGCTGCATGTCCATGCAGGAGGATCGGCGGATTGACGATCCCTGCAAGATTGAATATCCCTCGCAGATGCTCTGGCGGCAGGAAAGGATTTTCCTCCTTCCGGTAGCTCAGCATCAGCGGATCAAAGCCTGCCAACAGGATCACCGGCGGGCATTCCTGCGTCGGTTCCTCCGCCGGGATATAATAACAGGCTTGCTTCCCACATTCGGCCTGCTCCACAGGCAGCTCCTGCAGGAGCGTCCTGATCTCCGCTTGCGTCCAGTGAAAGAAATACGCCGCATCCCGCAATGTGACAGGGCCAGCATGCGTAAGGTACCGTCTGAGCAGCTCCACGCGGGCACGCTTCTCTTCCACAGGTGTAAAAGGAGTGAGCAGGCGGTAGCGCTTTGTTTCATCAGGGTGCACTTCATCCACCATGTCCACCTGGAAGGCAATCACGCCGATATTCGCCAGCTCCGCGATCATTCCGCCCCATGGATTGAACGCACGCTCCTCCTCTGCTTCGGTCATGCCTTGATCACGCAGATGCGCCCGCAGCGCCTCACGGGTGTCGATTCCCTCTGCAATGGCCGCAGCCATCCTACGAGCCAATTCCCGTTCCCGAGCCGGTGGATTCGCATGCCCTCTCCCGGCCGTCCACTGATACCAGCCCGACTCACATACATCCTCTGCCGTCCCGCAGTGACGGATGTACAGCGGCAGATCACTTTCAGGCAGCAGATGCACCGTCCCGCGCAACGTCCACGTCTTGACCAGGCCCGCCACCGACGGTGTATCCGTGCGGATGCGGAGCGCATGTACCGCATTGCGCAAAAACTGCGCCTGCAAGCCGCACAGGTCACGGGCCACATGCATACTCGCCACCGGATTCAGCAGGTGCTGCCCCTGTATCCGCCGCAGCTTTACCTCCTCCAGCTCCATCCGCACACCTCCTTTGCTGCTTTTCATTATAGCACATTTGTTCTCCTTTTCGCAAGTCTAACCTGTGCGTTCCTGCCTGCACACAAAAAAATTCCCTGCCATTGCTGACAGGGAACCTTTGCAACAGAATCTCAGAGGCGAGGGGGGATATCGTCAGAGACGATTAACCACGACGCGCGGCGAAGCACTCGCTGCAGTAGACGGGACGATCCTCACGGGGCTGGAAAGGAACCTTGGTGGGCTGGCCGCACTCAGCGCAGATGGCGTCAAACATCTCGCGGGGAGCACCGGCAGCGGGGCGGCTGGCCTTGCGCGCCTGACGGCAGTTACGGCAGCGGGTGGGCTCATTCTGGAAGCCCTTCTCGGCGTAGAACTCCTGCTCACCGGCGGAGAACACGAACTCGTTGCCACAGTCTTTGCAAACCAGCGTCTTGTCTTCGTACATGGTATGGAAACCCCCTGAAAAAATTAAATAGGTTTATCTTCGGCTGACCTGGTCTTTGACCCCACACTCGCCATCCGGGAGGTAGCTCTGCGCCATCGCGCCCTCACGCACTCCTCTCGCGGACTTCGTCCGTTTTTCTGACACAGCACGCAACTGGTACCGCTTGTCAAATAAACCAGGCGAAGCCTGCGGATGGACTTACTTCTAAACCGCACCATGCTCCCCGGCGCTTTGGCCGGATTACGTGGACCGCTTTGCCTGCGACTGGCATCGGCTTGCAACCACAGACCCGAAGATTCAACCGCGCCTATTATATCCGAAAATCAACAGAATAGCAAGCACCTGACCCAGGCTAAAACACAAAAAGTACGATTTTTTACTAAAATTACCTTTGTTATTTTTCATTTTCAGGAAAACAGTCATTTCAGCTCCACAATAACCAATTCAGGCCGGTTGAAGATACGTGGAAGACGGGTTGTTTCCCTTGCAAGACCTCGGCTGACAATCATCGTCGTGCCGTTCACTTCATACTCGCCGCCGGCATATGGCGGAAACCAGCCCTGATTGGGCGCATACAGGCCGTTCAGCAGCCCGGGGATGCGCACCTGTCCGCCATGAGCATGACCGGACACCACCAGATCGAAGTCATGAACAGCATACTTCTCAATCAGCTCGGGACGATGCGCCAGCAGCACCGTGCAGCCCGCCCCTGCCGTCATCTCGGCCACCTGCTGCAGCTGCTTTTCTGTGTTCGGTGAGCCATAGCGCCATGCATACGGGTCATTGACGCCGCACAGCGTGAGCTGCTGATCGCGCACCTGCAGCGTATCGCTGGTGATTCCCAGCGTCTTAACGCCGCAGTCCTGCACAATTGTGAGGATATTTTCAATATCCTCTGACCAGTATTCATGGTTGCCGGTCACATAGTAGCAGGGATAACGTTCCGCCAGACCCAGCAACAGGGCAATGGATTCATCATACGCGACCACATCGTCAAATATATCTCCCACCAGCAGCACCACATCAGGCCCCTCGCCTGCAACAGCCGCAATCAGCTCCGACGCGTTTTCTCCATACCGACAGCCGTGAAAGTCCGTCAGCACCGCCAGCCGTACCGGCGATGTAATCTCCTCCGTTTCAACCTCGTACCGTCGCACAATCAAACGGGAATCACAAGCAATCAGCGTCAGCAAAGCCAGCATAACCAACGCCGTCCGCCAGTGCCATTTTCGCACCTTCATCCACAGCACCTCCACCAAAACAACGTTCGCCGCAGGGCAAACGTTCCCAGCGGCGCACAGTTTTTACTTAAATATGGTCGAAGAACGCCGTGCCGTCCTCATTGCGCAGCACCTCATCCTCGAAGTGCAGCGGAAGGGGCTTGGCGATCATGTACCGCAGGATCTCATCCATGCGCACGCTCTCGCGGAAGGTCACCAGCGAGAAGCTCACGCCATGCTTGTGGGCGCGGCCCGTGCGGCCGATGCGGTGCAGGTAGTACTCGTTCTCCTCGGGCAGGTCGTAGTTGATGACGGCCTCCACGTCGTCCACGTCGATGCCGCGGGCTGCCACGTCGGTCGCCACAAGGATGGGGTACTTGCCCTTGCGGAAGTCACTCATGACCACGTTGCGCTTGCTCTGAGGGATGTCACCGTGGATACACTCCGCGTCGTAGCCCTTCTTCTTGAGGTCGCTGGTCAGGCGGTCGGTCATGAACTTGGTGTTGCAGAAGATCATGATGCGTTGGTACACATCCGCATCCAGCAGGTACAGCAGGTTGTCCATCTTCTGCTTCTGCTCGGTGGAGATGACATACTGGGCAATTTGCGGACGGTCCTCCTTCGTCGCCTCGACGGTGATCTCGACCGGGTTATTCTGGTACTTCCACGCGATGGTCAGCACGTCCTGATTGGTGGTGGCGGAGAACAGCACCAGCTGACGCTCCTTCGGCGTAGCTTCAATGATCTTCGTCACGTCCTTGACAAAGCCCATGTTGAGCATTTCATCAGCCTCGTCCAGCACCATGGTGTGCACGCCAGAGAGACGGATGTTGCCGCGATTCATATGATCCAGCAGGCGGCCGGGAGTGGCAACGATGATTTGCGGCTTGCGCTTGAGAGCATTGAGCTGCTTGGGAATGGGCTGACCGCCGTATAGCACGGCAATGCGGCAGCCCTTGATGTACTTGGCCAGCTTGGTCAGCTCGTCACCGATCTGAAGAGCCAGTTCACGGGTCGGGGCCAGCACAACCTCCTGCACGCAATCGTCCTGCAGCTGCACATACTCCAGCATCGGGATACCGAAGGCGACGGTCTTGCCCGTGCCGGTAGGTGCGATGGCGTTGATGTCCGCGCCATCCATCATCAGCGGGATGGTACGCGCCTGCACCGTCGAAGGCGCCTCGAAGCCCATATCCTTGATGGCGCGCAAGATCTCCTTGGAAAGATCCATGTCATGAAAAGTAATCTGGGTTGTGGATTCTGACAAGGGATGCGGCTCCTTTCGATCAGTCATGGTAAGCGCGAATCGCCTTGGACAGCTGATCCGGGCAGGAAGTATTGCCGCGGCACTCAATGCCCTCCAGACGCTTGGCCACATCCTCGGCATTCTGACCGATGATGGCGCGGGCCAGGCCCTCCGTGTTGCCCTTGCAGCCACGGGTAAACTTGCAGTAGGTAATCACGCCGTCCTGAATTTCCAGGTCAATCTGGGTGGAGCAGGTGCCGCTGGTCTTGTAGGTAAACATATTTCTTCATCCTTTCGGTGTTGTTGTCTGCATAAGCATATCACGGTACTTGACCGCATAAAGGTTAACATTCGCCGCATGATGTCAAAATTCCTGCACGACTGCACAGTATCCTGCAAATAGCATAAGCTGACGGCAGGAGGTGGCGGCGATGGGGATTTTTCTGGGCAGCGACGAAGGGCTGATGCTGCTGCAGGACACATGGACGTTGATCGATTGTCCGCTTCATCAGGTGACGCACGCCGCCTGCACAGACGGCGCCATTGCCGCGCTGGATGATTCACAGCACCTGCTCTGGCTAAGCGGCCATCTGCTCTCCTGCGACAGAGATGTGGAGGCGCTGCAGCTATGGCAGGGCCACGCGCTGGTTCTGTCCAGTGATACGGACTGTCTGTCCATCGCAGATAAGGACGGCTGGCTCGTCACCACGCGGATCGGCATGTATCCACAGGACATGTGCATCACCGGCGATACCGTCTGTATCTGCGGCGGTGCAGACGGTCTTGTCCATCTGCTGACGCTGCCGGAGCTGCACACGATGGCAACGTTCCCTGTTCCCGGGCAAGCGCAGCGCATCCATGTCGCCGGGCAAACAGCCTATGTCCTTTGCGCAGCGGAGAGCGACGGCCTGCGCTGCCGCCTGTGTCGTCTCGACCTGTCTGACGGCCGCTGCCGTCCGTTGTCAGAGCTGCCCGGACTGGCAGGAGCCGTCCGCATGGACGTCAACGGCGTATGGGTTGCCGCCAGCGAGACGCTTGTGCATTTTCCGTTCGACCATTCTTCACCGGATTGCGTTTTCGGAGGCTTCGGACTCATCAGACACATTGATGTTCAAGGTTCCTACGCGCTGATCACGGACCCCGTCGCAGAGCTGTGCGCACTGGTAACGCTGTCTCCGGAACCTGAAGCCGCAGTACTTCGTCATGGTATGACCGGGCAAGCGGGGTTTTTCTAACTGCTGTCTGACTGTCCAGCACATTGAAAAGAGCGCCCATCTTGCGACGGGCGCTCCTGTGTTGTGAGCGAAAAGCCGGTTAAGCTTCGTCCACGACTTCACATCGAGGCTGATTACTCGATGACCTTGGCGATAACGCCGGAGCCAACGGTACGGCCACCCTCGCGGATAGCAAAGCGCAGGCCCTGCTCCATAGCGATGGGGGTGATCAGAGTGATCTCCATGTCGATGTTGTCGCCGGGCATAACCATCT
>JAFTWV010000121.1 GCA_017465155.1 Clostridia bacterium | reverse complement strand
GCGATTCCGACAAGATCCCCGCTGACAAGGAAGGCTGCGACATCGGCCCCAAGTCTCAGGCTCTGTTCGCCGAGGCTGTGAAGGCTGCCAAGACCGTCATCTGGAACGGCCCCATGGGCGTGTTCGAGAACCCCACCCTGGCCAAGGGCACCCTGGCCGTGGCGCAGGCGATGGCCGATTCCGAGGCTGTCACCATCATCGGCGGCGGCGACTCTGCGGCTGCTGTTGAGCAGATGGGCCTGGGCGACAAGATGACCCACATCTCCACCGGCGGCGGCGCTTCTCTGGAGTACCTGGAGGGCAAGGTCCTGCCCGGCGTTGCGGCACTCGATGAGGAATAATCGCAACTGACGAACACCATGACCGTCCCTGCGGATGCCGTGGGGACGGCTTTTCCCTGCAATCTTTCATCAATACTGATTATGAGGTGATTCCAATGCGCAAGCCCATTATTGCTGGCAACTGGAAGATGAACAAGACCCCCGCCGAGGCTGCGGCGCTGGTCAATGAACTGAAGCCCCTGGTGGCGGACGCTCAGTGCGACGTGGTTGTGTGCGTGCCCGCTGTGGACATCGCTGCCGTGAAGGAAGCCGCTGCCGGCTCCAACATCAAGGTTGGTGCGCAGAACGTGCACTGGGCCGCGTCCGGCGCTTACACCGGCGAGCTGTCTGCGGACATGCTGGTCGCTTCTGGCGTTGAGTACGTCGTTATCGGCCACTCCGAGCGTCGTCAGTACTTCGGCGAGACCGACCGCACCGTCAACAAGCGCGTGCTGGCGGCTGTGGGCGCTGGCCTGAAGGCTATCCTGTGCGTGGGCGAGATGAAGGAAGTCCGAGAAGCGGGCGCTACCGACGGCCTGGTTGATTTCCAGACCATCATGGCCCTGAACGGTCTGACTGCCGAGCAGGTGGCCAACGAGGTCATCATCGCTTACGAGCCCGTCTGGGCCATCGGCACCGGCCTGACCGCCACCGATGAGCAGGCCAACGAGACCATCGGCGTCATCCGCAAGGCTGTCGCCCGTGTGTACGGCCAGGAGTGCGCCGACAAGGTGCGCATCCAGTACGGCGGCTCCATGAACCCCAAGAACGTCAAGGGCCTGATGGCTCAGCCCGAGATCGACGGCGGCTTGATCGGCGGCGCGTCCCTGAAGGCTGCGGACTTCTCCCTGGTCGTCAACTACGACAAGTGAGGTCTTCGACCTCTTTTATCCGCCAATCTTGAGCGTCATTGGAGTTGACTTCCGCGCCTCATATTGACGGAGGCAAGGCTGCACTGGTAACGGTGCGGCCTTTTTCATTGCTTGAATGCCAGGGGTAAATGTGGTATGATACCTGTTGACGGGAGGTGGCGGTCATGCAGGAGATGAAGCAGGATTCTTCAACACTTTCGTGGAACGCCATGGGCGATGAGTGGCTGACGCTCGCGCAGACAGGCGAGAGCCGGATGCGGTTCATCATGCCGCACATGCTGCGGTATATGGGTGATGTGCGCGGACTGCATATCCTCGACCTTGGATGCGGCGAAGGCGGGTATTCGCGTGCGATGTCAGCAATGGGCGCGTTTGTCACAGCGGTAGACTGCTCGGCTGCGGCCATCCGCTATGCACAGGAGCAGGCGCAGCGGGAGGGGCTGACCATTACGCACAACCTCCGCAACAGCAATGACCTCTTTGGCATTCCGGACGCTTCCTTTGACGTTGTTCTGTCCTCAATGATGCTGATGGATGTGGAGGATCTGGCTGGTACGCTGCGGGAAGCTGTCCGGGTGCTCAAACCCGGCGGACGCGTGTTTGTCAGTATGCTGCACCCCTGCTTCGACGGCAACCATGAGCGAGGTATCGGCCGTCAGGGGCAGGGGGAAAGCCGCGAGGTCGTGGTGAAGAACTACTTCGAACCCCGTGAATGGGATGCGCCTCTGCCGAACGGAACGACCAGCGTCATCTGGCGGCACCGGACGCTCAGCGAGTATGTGAAGGCCTTCCTTGCAGCCGGGCTGACCATCGCCGATATGCATGAGCCCCGCGCCACGCAGGAGGAAGCGGAGAATTTCCGATCCCTGACGATGATCCGGCGCATTCCGCTGTTCCTGTACTGGGAGCTGAGGAAAATATCATGCTGATCCGCAATGCCATGATCGACGGCCGCCTGACTGACCTGCGTCTCAAGCACGGCCGCGTGCAGGAAATGGGCTCAGGGCTGGCGAAAAGCCTTTACGAATCTGATCTGGAGCTGGCAGGGGATGAGCTGCGCCTCTGTGCACCGGATACGCTGCTGTCACGCAGCGTCCGCAGGAGAATGACGGCGCCGCCGCAGATGGGCGGGCATATCATGCCCGGTACTCCTGCGCCGCTGACAAGGTGGCGTGACGGCGTAATGATTGGCGTGATCGACGAACACACAGCGGACTGACGCTGTAGAAAGGAGCTGGCCATGGCGAAGAAACAGGATGCCCTGCCGTGGCGCATTCCCCATGAGGCGATGCGCTTTTCCGGATATCGCGCCATGCGGGAAATGGCGGCGTATGAGGCGGATGATTCTCCCGTTGGGTATGGTGCGCTGGGCATGTATCTGCTGTCCCATGCGCTGTGGCTGGCGGATGAAATGCAGCGGGGCGCCTTCGATCAGCTGAATTTCCTTGCCCGTGACGGTGCGCTGGTGAAGACGGCCTTTGACCTGGTCGCGCGATCTGGCGGTCTGTCGGTGAAGACGGGCTATGTGCGCGTGTCCAGACAGGCTGTGTTTCCGCTGCATTTCCGCGGCCCGGAGGATTTGACACAGCTGCCGCAATGGGTTCAGATTGCGGCCCACACGGAGCGCTCCATCATGCGGTTGCTGGCTTCGAACCTGAAGAACGGGGCGGCTGATTCAGCGGATGATGTCCGGCTGCTGACAGAGAAGGACATATCGGCTTTGATCGCCAGGTGCAGTACATTGTGGGATGCAGAACGTGCAGCGGTTTACCGCCGTCATGCACAGGATTATCTGCAGCCGTTCTTTGAAGGCAGGTGCGCTACCTTTGATGTGGGCTATAACCTGCGCTCAGAGTCTGTCATCCGCGAGGTGACAGGCGCGGAGATAACAGCTTTCATCACCCACACGGACAGCGGCGTGCCTTATGAACGCGGCGTGCCCTTCCGTACGCTGTATGGGCGGTCGCCCTATGTGTCGTGGGTAGCAAGAGAACAGTTCTTGCTGGAGGATGCGCCGCTGTGCGCTGGTTATGATGCGAGGGGGCCTGTACTGGCTGACAGGAATCCGGACGTGAATCCGTATATCCGGGCCTGCCAGGCGCAGGCGCTGCAGTTTGTGGCCGATATGACGGAGAAGTATGGCGCAGAGCTGCTGAAAATGCCGCTGCGCCCGGCAGACGGCTGCGCGGCCTTTGAGGAATTCCTGCATTGTGCGAAGCGCCGGGACATGCTGGCTTTCCGGGACAGCCGGGTGGAGAACGCCTTCCATGCCGGCGCAGCAGGGGAGGACAGCGCCTTCCTCCAGTGGCGGCTGATGCAGACGGATTTCCGGGCTGCTGTGCTCGGCGAACCGCAGCTGTTGACGAAAATACGACGTGTATGCATACGCCTGATGGAAGATCCGGCCAGCATCAGGGGAAAGCTGAGCCGCAAATAGGGATTGCGTTGTAAGGGTTTACAAAAAGTTGCGCGATTGCGACACTTTTTCCGAAAAGGACATTGTATTCCCTATGAATTGGTGGTATAATGGTCAGGAAATCAACCGAAAGGAAGGATATACACCATGAATCAGTTTATCGTCGAAACCTCTGCCCGTCATGTCCATGTCACCCAGAAGGATCTGGAGACCCTGTTCGGCGCGGGCTATGAGCTGACTGTGAAGAAGATGCTGTCCCAGCCCGGTCAGTATGCCAGCGCTGAGCGCGTGGATGTTGTCGGCCCCAAGAAGACCCTGACCGGCGTGTCCATCCTGGGTCCTGTGCGTAAGGAAACGCAGGTTGAGCTGTCCCTGACGGACGCCCGTTCCATCGGTGTGGCTGCTCCCATTCGTGAGTCCGGCGACGTGGCTGGCTCCGGCGCCTGCAAGCTCGTCGGCCCCTGCGGCGAGGTTGAGCTGACTCAGGGCGTGATCGCTGCCAAGCGTCACATCCACATGACGCCCGCCGATGCTGCCGAGTACGATGTGAAGGACAAGGACGTTGTGTCTGTCAAGATCGACAACGAAGGCCGCGCTCTGATTTTCGGTGACGTGGTTGTTCGTGTGTCTGACAGCTATGCGCTGGCCATGCACATCGATACCGACGAATCCAACGCTGCCGCCTGCGGCCGCGAGGTCTACGGCACCATCGTCAAGTAAGAGTCCCTATCCACCCCGGCGGAGCTTCTGCCGGGGCGGTTCCGTTCATTTATACCGTAATCATTATGAATGAAGGAGTGCATTGACATGAAGATTCTGATCGTGAACGCCGGTTCTTCCTCCCTGAAGTACCAGCTGGTGGACATGGACAACGAGACCCTGATCGCCAAGGGCGGCGTGGAGCGTATCGGCCTGGAGGGCGCGAACCTCAAGCAGAAGGACGCCGAGGGCAACGTGAACGCCAAGTTTGAGCAGCCCATCGAGAACCACGTCGTGGCCTGCGATCTGATGATCAAGGCCCTGCTTGACTCGAAGGTCATCGCTTCTATGGACGAGATCGGCGCTGTCGGCCATCGCGTGCTGCACGGCGGCGAAGAGTTCACCGCTTCCTGCATCATCACCGAGGAAGTCAAGGCGGCCATCCGCAAGTATATTCCCCTGGGCCCGCTGCACAATCCCGCCAACCTGATGGGTATCGAAGCCTGCGAGAAGGTCATGCCCACCACCCCCCAGGTGGCTGTGTTCGATACCGCGTTCCATCAGACCATGCCCCCCAAGGCCTTCATGTACGGCGTTCCCTATGAGTTCTACAAGGAGATGGGCGTGCGCCGCTACGGCTTCCACGGCACCTCTCACCGCTATGTGTCCAAGCGCGTCTGCGAGTTCCTGAACATCGATCCTGTGGGCAAGAAGATCATCGTGTGCCATCTGGGCAACGGTTCCTCCCTGTCTGCCGTGGTCGACGGCAAGTGTGTGGATACCTCCATGGGCCTCACGCCCCTCGAGGGTCTGCTGATGGGCACCCGCTGCGGCTCCTGTGATCCCGCGGTGGTGCAGTTCATCGCCAACAACAAGAACATGACCCCCGACGAGGTCCTGAACCTGATGAACAAGAAGTCCGGTCTGCTGGGCATCGCCGGCGAGGGCACCTCCGACATGCGCGATATCGACGCCCTGGCTGACGGCGGTCATGAGCGCGCCGCTCTGGCCCGCGACATGCTGTACTACCAGATCAAGAAGCTGATCGGCTCCTACATCGCCGCGATGAACGGCGTGGACGTGATCTGCTTCACCGCCGGCATCGGCGAGAATGGCCCCGAGCTGCGCGAGGCCGTCATGTCCGAGTTCGAGTGGCTGGGCGTGAAGATCGACAAGGACGTCAACAACTGCAAGGGCAAGGAAGTTGTCATTTCTACTCCCGATTCCAAGGTTACCGTGTGTGTCATCCCCACCAACGAGGAGATCATGATTGCCCGCGATACCAAGGAACTGGTTGAGGCTGCCAAGTAAAAGCGATCATACTGCCGGGGGAAGAAAATTCCCCCGGTGTTTCGCGATTTTCTGCGGGAAAAGTGTTGACAAATCCGCAAGAAAATTCTATAATATGAGACGGTCTAATTTGAGGTGGTGAGCACTTGAAGCTGGATGTTCTCCTTGCATTGCGCAATCCCGGTACGGAGTATGCCTTTTCTGCGGAGCAGACCATCGGCCCGCAGGATGTGAGCGGCAGCGAGGTCACGTTTGACCCGGTTGCCCTGACAGGCAAACTGACTGCAGCTGAGGACGGCAGTGTCACGGTGGAAGGAAAGCTGACTACGGTCGCTCATGCCCAATGTGCCAATTGTCTCGCCCCTGCGTCCAGCCCGGTAGAGGGGGAATTCCGGGAGACCTTCATTCATGGAGGCGACCCGGAGGATGACGAGAGCTTTGCCTATAACGGCAGCGCCCTCGACCTTGATAAGCTGACGCTGTTCTATGTGATGCTGAATCTGCCCATGCGCTTCCTGTGTCAGGAAGACTGCCCGGGTCTGATGCAGTATGCAGGAGCGGACGTGACCACTACGCTTTGCCAGGACGAACTGAATGTTCAGCGTCCTTTTGCGGCATTGCAGCAGTTGCTGGCTGAAAAGTCTGACAACGAAAACAACTGAGGTCAGCAAGTGGCTGCCCATAAAAGGATGAGGAGGTGTAACAATGGCTACTCCTAAGGGAAAGATCTCTAAGGCTCGTAAGCACAGCCGTCAGGCCAACTGGAAGCTCTCTCTGCCCGCCATCACTGAGTGCCCCCAGTGCAATCAGATGAAGCTGGCTCACCGCGTCTGCAAG
>JAFTWV010000120.1 GCA_017465155.1 Clostridia bacterium | reverse complement strand
TGAAGATGTCGGGCTCGGACTCCTTGTCCAGACCGATAACCTTGGCGTAGCAGCCGCCTTCGAAGTTGAAGACGCCGTTGTCGTCCCAGCCGTGCTCGTCATCGCCGATCAGCAGACGCTTGGGATCGGTGGACAGGGTGGTCTTGCCGGTGCCGCTGAGGCCGAAGAACAGCGCGGTGTTCTCGCCGTTCATGTCGGTGTTGGCGGAGCAGTGCATGGAGGCGATGCCCTTCAGAGGGAGGTAGTAGTTCATCATGGAGAACATACCCTTCTTCATCTCGCCGCCGTACCAGGTGTTCAGGATAACCTGCTCACGGGAGGTGATGTTGAAGGCAACGCAGGTTTCGCTGTTGAGGCCCAGCTCCTTGTAGTTCTCGACCTTGGCCTTGGAGGCGTTGTACACCACGAAGTCAGGCTCGAAATTGGCCAGCTCTTCCTCGGAGGGGATGATGAACATGTTCTTGATGAAGTGAGCCTGCCAGGCGACCTCCACGATGAAGCGGACGTTCATGCGGGTGTCAGCGTTGGCGCCGCAGAAGGCGTCCACCACGAACAGCTTCTTATTGCACAGCTGATTCTTGGCCAGCTCCTTCACGGTGGCCCAGGTCTCCTCGGTCATGGGGTGGTTGTCGTTCTTGAACGCATCGGAGGTCCACCACACGGTGTCCTTGGAGTTCTCGTCCATGACGATGTACTTGTCCTTGGGGGAACGGCCGGTGTAGATGCCGGTCATGACGTTCACAGCGCCCAGCTCGGTGACGACGCCCTTCTCGTAGCCTTCCAGCTCGGGCTTGGTCTCCTCGGCGAACAGCTCCTCAAAGGAGGGGTTGTGGACGATCTCGGTCGTGCCGGTAATGCCATACTTGCTCAGATCAATCTGTGCCATGTTGCATACATCCTCTTTCATTCATAATGTATGAGCTGAAGGCTGCGGGGCGCAGAGGCTGCGCTTCCACAACAAACCTTACTTTCTCATCGTACATAGTACAACAGAATTCTGAAAAAATCAAGATATCGCAATGGATTTTCCCAAACTTTCATCAGTTCTCCACATACTCTGACGGGGTGGAGGCTGGTGCTTCGGCAGGCTTCATGCTATAATGAAAAAAACGGGCGCTGGAATACTTGCCGGAGGAAATACAATGATGAACGAGCTTCAAAAACGTGTGGGCCGCGCAGCGCTGGCGATGCAGCGTTACAACTGGGAGCAGGGCGTGCTGGCGCAGGCCTTTCTGGAGGCAGGCGAAACGGAAACGGCGGTTTGTATGGCTGCGGAGGGCGTGAACCGGCAGACTGCTGACGGCCGCTGCGCTGATATTGGCGGCTCCACCGCATCAACGGACCCCTGTGCAATTGGGCAGGCGCTGCTGCATGCCTGTACAGCAACCGGTGATCCTGTGCTTCTGTCGGGGCGTGAACGGCTGCTGGAATGGGCGCTGCATCTTGCGCCGCGCAATGCGGATGGGCTGGTCTATCATTTCAGCGATCAGCGGGTCATCTGGGTGGATTCGATGTATATGCTGCCGCCCTTTCTTGCCTGCGCAGGATATTATGACGAGGCGATCCGGCAGCTGGACGGCTATTGGCGGGTACTGCTGGCTCCGGAGAAGGGACTGCTGTCCCATCAGTGGGATGACGACCGCGGCGCTTTCAACCGCCGGGATGCCTGGGGCGTGGGCAACGGATGGGCTGCAGCGGGCATGGCGCGGGTGGTCATGCTTCTTCCGGGTACGTATCAGAAGGAGCGGGAACGGCTCATCCAGCGGGTGCACACACTGCTGACCGCCGCGCAGCCCCTGCAGCGTACGGACGGCATGTTCCACGATGTGCTGGATGATCCGTGCTCCTTCCCGGAGCTGAACTGCGGCCAGATGCTGGCTTACACGGTGTACCGCGGCCTTGCGGGAGGCTGGCTGGACGAACGCTTTCTCCCCATGGCGGAGCGGGCGAGGGAAGCATCCCTTGCTGCGGTGGACGATTACGGTCTTGTGCGCCCGGTGTGCGGCATGCCATCCTTTGACAAGCCCGGCGTGGCGGCGGAAGGACAGGCGTTTTTCATCCTCATGGAGGTGGCCCGAGCCGACTGGCTGGTTGTCCGAGAGCGTTGACAGCCAGCATAAAGCCCCCTGCCTGCACAGCTTACATGTGCGGCAAGGGGCTTTTAACGTGGGGCCGCGGAGTCGGGTGGCTTGTTAAAGCCGCCGATATACCGTCCGCCACATGGTGATGAAGCAGGCCAGTCCGCCGATTGCATTGGAGATCGGCTCGGCGAGGAACACGCCCTCCACTCCGAAGCCCGCGGCAGGCAGCAGGAACGTCAGTGGAACGACGATCATCGCCTTTCGGAAGAGCGAGAAGAAAATCGCCTGCTTTGCCTTGCCCAGCGACTGAAAGGTGCTCTGCCCGACAAACTGGAATGCCATGAACACGAAACCGAAGAAGTACAGGTTCAGCATATCCGCGCCTACGGAGATGGTCTGTGCGTCGGCGGAAAAGATGCGGATGAGCGGCCGGGGAATGAGCATCACCACCAGCCATGCCAGCGCCGTGTATACAACGCCCAGCATGGCTGTGAAGCGGATGCCTTCCTTCACGCGGTCATTGCGGCCGGCGCCGTAGTTGTAGCCCAGCACAGGCTGCGCGCCGCTGCTGATGCCGCCCACGGGCAGAGACAGGATCTCGCGTACGGAGTTCAGCACCGTCATGATGCCCACATACAGGTCGCCGCCGTACATTTGCAGCTGGTTGTTGCATACGATCTGCACAAGACTGTTGGTGCCCTGCATGACGAAGCCCGGCAGGCCCAGGGTCATGATCCGCTGCGTTCTGCCGGGATCGATGCGGATCTGGCTGCGCCTGAGCCGCAGCAACGCCTTTTTGCCCGTCAGGAACCGCAGCACCCAGACCGCTGAGACAGCCTGACTGATGACCGTGGCGATGGCTGCGCCGCGCACGCCCATGTCCAGGGTGAAGATGAACAGCGGATCCAGCACGATGTTGATCACTGCGCCCATGACTGTTGTCAGCATGCCGATCCGGGGGAAGCCCTGGGCATTGATAAAGCCGTTCAGGCCTGTGGAAAGCATGGAAAACACGGTGCCCAGCAGGTAAATCTGAAGGTATTCGTCCGCGTAGACATAGGAGACCTCGCTGGCGCCGAAGAGAAAGAGAATCGGTCTCCTGAAAAGGTAGCAGAAAACGAACAGAACCACCGAGGCAGTGGTCAAAAGCGCAAACACGTTGCCGATGATGCGCTCTGCCTCATCGTCCTCATGCCGTCCGCGGGCGATGGAGAAAAGCGGCGTGCCGCCTGTGCCAAGCAGGTTTGTGAACGCCGCAATAATCACAATCACCGGGAACGTCACGCCAAGGCCTGTCAGCGCAATATTGCCGACGTCAGGCAGGTGGCCGATGTAGATGCGGTCGACGACGTTGTACAGCAGCTGCACGACCTGCGCCAGCGTCAGCGGTACAGCCTGCGCGATGATCCGCTGACGGACAGAGCCGACAGAAAAGTCATTCGTATGAGCAGTCATGGTTCCTCCCGGGGGACAGGCGCGGCGAAGGCTGCCGTCACTGCCAGCCCTTGCATACGTCGATCCATTTCAGACAGCCGGAGTGCTTTTCCAGCTCGTCCATGGTCATTTCGATGGCGCTGTTGCTGCTGCCGCAGGCGGGATACACCGTCTCAAAGCGCTTCATGGATACGTCGAGGTATACCTCCACGCCGTCATTGACTGCGAAAGGACAAACGCCGCCCACCGCGTGGCCAATCAGCGTGACAGCTTCGTCGGGGGTGAGCATCTTTGCCTTTACGCCGAAGAAGGCTTTGTATTTAGGGTTGTCGATCTTCGTATCGCCGGCGGTGACGACCAGCACGGGCGTGCCGCTGACGGAGAAGGACAGCGTCTTGGCGATGCGTGCGGGTTCACAGTTCAGCGCCTGCGCTGCCAGCTCCACTGTCGCGCTGGAAACTTCAAACTCCATCACCCGGTCTTCCATGTCCTGGGATGCGAAATAAGCCCGGACTCTTTCGATTGCCATATGCATTGATCTCCTTGATGATTGTTGTGCGGCGCCGGATCATAAGCTGCTCCCGGCGCCTTTTCATGCTGAATTATAGCACATGCGCTGCGGGCTGTCACGCTGTTTTGCGGTCCCCGGAGCCGAAAACAGAAAAAGACCAGGATTCATCGCCGGCGCATATGCGGAATATCTTTTGTGAAAGCAGGGAAAATAAAACGAATTGTTTACAATCAGTCAGACTGTCAAAAAAGCTTCACGGGAGGTGTCGGAGGGCCCGCAGACCCTCTGACTGTAATCGTATCGCGGGGCTTTGCCGCGCGGGCGGGGCGGTTTCGGCATCCGCCGAAACCATTCCTTACATTTTTCACGGCCGTCAGCCTTGGCTGACAGTGAAAAATGCCCGCTTCCGCAGAAGCGGAACCTCTTCCCCTTCTCGAAAAAGTGGCCGCAGCCACTTTTTCGACACACTGACTAATTGTTTACAATCAGTTCAAATACGGTTGTTAAACTGTCCGCGTTCATACGGAAACAGACGTGTTGTGAAAGGAGTCAATGACCGTGCTGCAACTGAAGGGAATCAGAAAAAACTATCCGGCGGGCGACGGCGTTGTCCGGGCGCTGCGAGGGATTTCGCTCCGTTTCCGCAGGAGCGAATTCGTATCGATCCTCGGCCCCTCCGGCTGTGGAAAAACAACGATGCTCAACATTATCGGCGGCCTTGATCAGTATACGGAGGGAGACCTGATCATCAATGGCCGCTCCACCAGAAATTTCAGGGATCGCGACTGGGATGCATACCGCAACCACTCCATAGGCTTCGTGTTTCAGAGCTACAATCTGATTCCGCATCAGAGCGTGCTTCAGAATGTGGAGCTTGCGCTGACGCTGTCGGGCGTTTCCAAGGCAGAACGCCGCCGCCGGGCTGTAGCGGCACTCAATGACGTAGGCCTTGGCGATCAGCTCAGGAAGAAACCATCTGAGATGTCCGGCGGCCAGATGCAGCGTGTTGCCATTGCCCGCGCATTGGTCAACAATCCGGACATCATCCTGGCCGACGAGCCTACCGGCGCGCTGGATACGGAAACCAGCGTGCAGGTTATGGACATCCTCCGTGAGGTCGCCAAGGATCGTTTGGTCATCATGGTGACCCATAACCCGGAGCTGGCAGAGAAGTATTCCACGCGTATCATCCGGATGCTGGACGGCGGGATCATCAGCGATTCCCGGCCTGTGACAGATGCGGAGACCGACGGGACGGAGCTGTCTGCGGATAGAAAGCGCGGCCGGAAGGAACGCAGACCCTCGATGGGCATCGGCACTTCCTTCGGGCTGTCGCTGAAAAACCTGATCAGCAAGCGCGGCCGCACGCTGCTTACGTCCTTTGCCGGCTCCATCGGCATCATCGGTATTGCGCTGATTTACGCTGTTTCGCAGGGCTTGACGACCTATATAGACACCATGCAGGAGGATACGCTGTCCTCCTATCCGCTGACGCTGCAGGCGACACACATGGATATGGGTTCCCTGATGGAAACCTTCATCGGACAGGCGCTGTCAGGTGATGATCATGAGAATGACGCAGTGTACCAGAAGACCATGGTGTATGATATGGTCAACGCGCTGGGCTCCATGGAGGACACGGAGAATGATCTGGCGGCCTTCAGGAAATACCTTGAGGCGGAGCGCGCGGACGAGGAGAGTGAATCAGGTCTGCATGACGCCATCAGCGGTGTGCAGTATACCTATGATACGGATCTGCTTGTCTACACGGAAAGCGTGGACGGCACGATCATCCGCTCGGATTCTGAGGCGCTGATGCAGGAGTTGATGGTCGAGTACTTCGGCATGGACATGTCCAATATGATGAGCATGGGCGAGAGCTTCGGCATGTCTCCGGACAGCACGATGGCCAGCATGTCGCCCATGGCGTCCTCCTTCGTGCTGTGGCAGGAGATGCTCACGGGTGATAACGGCTCGCTGATCAGCCCGGTGCTTCAGAAGCAGTACGACGTGGTATACGGCTCATGGCCGACGCAGTATGACGAGATTGTGCTGGTGCTGGACGAGAACAATGAGATTGCCGACATGACGCTCTATGCGCTGGGACTCAAGTCCAAGGCTGACATCGATGCGCTGGCAAAGGCGGCCTTCAGCAAGGAGCCTGTATCCGTCAGCAATGAGCACTGGAGCTATGAGGAAATCTGCGATATGGAATTCCGCGTCATTCTCGGCGCGGACTGCTATGTGCAGGATGAAGCAAGCGGCACGTTTGTGGATCTCCGCGATACGCAGGCAGGGCTGAGATACCTGTATGACAACGGGCTGAAGCTTCGGGTGTCGGGCATTATCAGGCCTGATGAAGAGGCGGTATCGGGGATGCTGTCAGGAACCATCGGCTATACGGCTGATCTGACGACGTGGATGATACAGCGGGCTGCGGAATCTGCGGCTGTGCAGGCACAGCTGGCGTCGCCGCAGACGGATATCTTCACCGGGCTGCCCTTCAGCGATGCTTCCGGCGTGATGACCGATGCGCAGAAGGCCGGGGAGCTCCGCGATTATGTTGCACAGATGACGGACAGCGGCAGGGCTGCGGCTTATGTACAGATGATGAGCATCCCTTCGCAGGAGCAGATCGACGCGGCGCTGCTGCAGAGTCTGGGAACCATGACCCGTGCGGATATGGAGCAGATGATGCTCCAGGGCTTGTCGCAGCAGATGCGCGTAAACGAGGCGGATATCACCGGTTATATCTCCTCCATGCCGGACGAGGAGATCATGGGGCTTTTCAGCCAGATGGCTGCAGAGCAGTTCCGCGCGCAGTATGCCGCGCAGGTGCAGGCGCAGCTGACCGCCATGCCTGAGCAGCAGCTGCTCATGGGGCTTGAGGCGATGCTGCCTGCGCTGACCGACGCGCAGTGCGCTGCCTATTATGATGAGATTGTGGCGTTCTCCGATTCTACCTATGAAAAGAACCTGAGCCTGCTGGGATGTGTTGATCTGGAGAAGCCGGCGAGCATCAATCTGTATGCCTCGACCTTCGCTGCAAAGGACGTGATCAAGGAGGCAATTGCAGCCTACAACGAATCTGTAAGCGATCTTGAAAAGATCGCCTACACGGACTATGTGGGCTTGATGATGAGCTCCATTACCACCATCATCAATGCTATCACCTATGTGCTGATTGCCTTTGTTGCCATTTCTCTTGTGGTATCCTCCATCATGATCGGCGTGATCACACTGATTTCCGTTCAGGAGCGTACCAAGGAAATCGGCATCCTGCGTGCCATCGGAGCATCCAAGCGCAACGTGAGCAGCATGTTCAGCGCCGAAACGCTGATCATCGGCTTCGCTTCCGGCGCATTGGGCGTGGCGGTGACATATCTGCTGTGCATCCCGATCAACGCTGTGATCCAGAGCCTGACGGGGCTTCTGGCGCTGGAGGCTTATCTGCCGTGGCAGGCAGCGCTGATTCTGATCGGCATCAGCATGCTGCTGACGCTCTTCTCGGGCATCATTCCTTCCCGCAGCGCGGCAAAGAAGGATCCCGTGGAGGCCCTGCGCAGCGAATAAGGCTCATCACGGGAAGACAGGGCAACAAAGGCCTCCGACGGACAGGGGCGCGTGAACATTCCTCGCCGCTTTCGCCTTCGGAGAACCCCCTGCTGGGAACCTGTTCCCACGGGATGCCCCCCGGATTCTGCAAGGAATTTCATCCCTTGACCCATTTTACGATGAAGCGGCAAATTGAAATTTGACGGGTAGTAACATGATCGAGTAGCCACCATATCCAGCTTCGCAACACTCAGACCCTTTCGTAACACCCCCGCCCAGCCGCAAAGGAGCGCGTAGTTCCGGCCGCGCCGCGACGCCGAAGGGGAGCGGCGCACCGACAAACAAAGGAGCCGCGGCGAAACGGCACGCCCCCGCGAGGCCCACGTGGGAAAGACAACTCCGGGCAAAGTCTACCATGTGGGGGCGGGGGGAGTCCAGAGGGGGTGGCAGTCATCGGGCACAAGTCTGACACCCCCTCTGGCC
>JAFTWV010000119.1 GCA_017465155.1 Clostridia bacterium | reverse complement strand
TCTTGTTTGCGTTATTCTTGTTCTGTATCGTTTTCAAGGTTCAGTCGCCGCTCTTGCGGTGTCCCGCGCGAGTCAGCTTGTGTATCTTATCATTCTTCCCCCGAATTGTCAACACCTTTTTTGAACTTTTTTCAGCTTTTTCTCAAACTTTTTGGAATCTCGAACTAATTTCCAAAACAAAAAAGAGAACGTTCCGCTTTTGGGCAGCACCTTCTCTTCCCGTATTCAAAAATCATTCGCCCCAAACACAAGCTTATGCAAGCAGTTCTGTTTTACCACAGGCACTTTTCCGGCCACTGCAGTTCTCAACAGTTCATCCACTGCCTGCAATATACCTTCATCTATATTCTGCACCTGCACAGCCGCCGCACGCGCACAGGCAACAGAAACATAGCACAGCGCGGCCAGCTGCTCGGCATACAAAGGATCGCACCGTCCAGCCAAACGCGCAATCACCGGCCGCGGACACAGAAGGTGACTCGCAAAGCAGTCCGCTTCACGCTCCGAAGCAGTATTGGCTGTCCGGTGCCCCAGTACCCGGTGCCCCAGCTCGTGCGCCAGCGTAAACCTTTGCCTTGCCGGATTTCCACCAGCCCGGTATATCACCAGATAATGCTCCTTACCCGCATGTTCCTGACGCAGCGTAAACGCATCTGCTGTGCCAAAGCGCCGATCGAAATCATCCGCCGTCATGCCCAGCGCCTCAGCAGCGTCTTCATATGTCATCACCTGCGTGTCACGGCACTGGCGCAGCAGGTTCATCGGATCCACCGGCAAAGCCGTTACCTGCCTGTCGATCAGCACCCGATACGCCATCTCTGCTGCCCGGCGCAAATCAGTCCCACGGTTCATTTGCCTGTTCCCTGCTCTCCCTGACCAAAGGCATGCGCAAACAGCGCCCGTCCGACGGCGATATACTTTTCCTGCTCGTCCGGCGTAAGCTGGCGGAACGCGCGCGTCATCACGCGGATGTTCGTACCGTCGGACACAGGGCCATCATGACCGCACAGATCATCCAGCGTCGTGCTGAAAATGTCGGCCAAACGCGTCAGGGTACTGATATCCGGCTGCGTCTGGCCCCGCTCCCACTTGCCCACCGATACCGACGAAACACCCAGCTTCTCCCCCAGCGACTGTTGGGACAGGCCGTGCGCAAGTCGCAGGCTCTTGATTCTCTCCGCGAACATCTTTGATCACCTCTCGTCTATTATAGCTCATTTGTTCGCATTTTACAATAACCTAAAGTTACTTTTTTGGCTTGACAATAACCATCAGTTACTGTATAATACAAGTCAGCAAACATTTGTTCGCTTATGCAAAGGAGGTTGACATAGATGACAAAAAAAGAGCTTCTGACTGCCTACCGGGCTGCGGTGATTGAACTGGACGAGCTGGAAAATCAACTGACACGCGTCGGCACAGACGGACGTCCCTCTGACTGCCGGTCATTCTGTCTGGACAGGGATATGCGAGGAACAAACGAACCTGCCGCAGCGGCCAGTCAACTTGCGGATGGTCTGGAGTCCATCGCTCGACGCAAACGCGAAGAGCTGGCCAGGATGGCTGATCCAGTTTACGCACTGCTCAGCAGCATTTCCGACGGCCGGACCTTCATGGTCGTTCAGCGATACTATATGATGGCCGATACAGACGAACACATCAGCTCGATCATGAACATCTCCCGTTCACGCGTCAATCAGCTGCGACGTGATTTTCTCCGGTCCGCATGACGCGCTGATATCATCAATTATCAAGCATTATCATTTATCGGCAAAGATTTACAAAGATTATCTTGCATTATCACGTGTCCTGTGTTATGATGCTACCGTGGTCAATTAGAGAACATTCGTTCCCCCAAAGACCTCATGGCGTTCCCGCATCCGGGAGCGCCTTTTTCATTCCCATCGAAAGGAGACGAATCATGACGACACCCATCACGGCGCGAGACGCGGGCTCGCCTGATATCGCCACACCGGATGAGGTGCTGGAAACCTTCACCCAGCTGATGCGCAGCGAAAAGACCAGCGAACAGCTCAAGGCAGCCGAACAGCTGGCAAAATACCACAGCCTGTTCACCCCCAGGGAGGAAGCGACCATCCGCCCGGAGCTGATTGCTGAGATCAACGAGGCCGTTCGCCGGATTCAGGCAGGTCTTGCCTGCAACGGCAGCCCGGCAGAGACGGACAGCGGTGAAGCAGGCCGCCCTTGAGCTGCTGCTTTCCCAGCCATCGCAGGTCGCGCGATGGTGCGGCCTGTCGCGCCTGACTGATGAGCTTCACGGCCCCTGGCTTCGCGCGATGCTTTCCGGCACGCAGGACATGACGCTCCTTGCTCATCGCGGCAGCTACAAAACCACCTGTCTTGCCTTTGCCATGGCGGCAATGCTCATTGTCTATCCAACGCGCAACCTCATCTTCTTACGCAAAACGGACGAGGATGTGGTTGAGGTGCTGCGTCAGGTCAAGATGCTGCTTCACACGGACGCTCTGCAGTACCTGACCAGCTGCATCTACGGCACTCCTGTGCAGGTCATGCGCAGTGATATGTACTCTGTGCATACCAACTGCTTTGCAGCCCTGCGCGGCTCCGCCCAGCTTCTGGGGATTGGCACAGGCGGTTCCCTGACCGGCAAGCATGCCGATATCGTGCTGACGGATGATATCGTCAACCTGAACGATCGCCTGTCATCTGCCGAACGCCGCCGTACCTGCGGCGTGTATCAGGAGCTTCAAAACATCCGCAACCCCGGCGGGCGCATCATCAACACCGGTACCCCATGGCATCCGGAGGACGCAATCTCCCTGATGCCCAATGTCCGCCGGTATGACTGCTGGCACACCGGGCTTCTGTCCGAGCAAAAGCTCCGTCAGCTGCAGCAGTCCATGACGCCCTCCCTGTTCGCCGCCAACTACGAGCTCCGGCACATTGCAACAGACGGGGCTCTCTTTGCAAACATGCCGTCCTTTACCAGCGACTTTTCCCTCCTGCGGGACGGGATGGCGCATCTTGACGCTGCATACGGCGGCGAGGATTTCACCGCCCTGACCTGCGGACGCATCGTGAACGACCGGGTATATCTGTATGGACGGCTGTGGCACAAGCATGTCGACACCGTACTGGACGAGATCATCGCCGAATGCGGGCGTCTTCTGTGCGGGCCGATCTGGTGCGAAACCAATGGTGACAAGGGCTATGTCGCAAGGGAACTGCGCAGGCGCGGCGCTCCGGTCCGCGTATACCACGAGAACGCCTCCAAGCACGTCAAAATCTCCACATGGCTGCGCAAATGGTGGCCACGGCTCACGCTGCTGGAGGGGTCTGATCGCACCTATGTCGATCAGATCCTCGACTATACCGTCCATGCCGCGCACGACGACGCACCCGACAGCGCCGCCTGCCTGCTGCGCATTCTGGACCGGACGACATGAGCTTCACACATTATATATGAAGGAGACAACATCCATGTTCACCACCATCACATGGCAGGATTATCTTGCCTCGCCCGATCGCGAAGGCCTGCTGCTGGAAGCCATTCGGCGTTACAAGTCCTCCCGGACCTTCACCCACGCGCTGGAAGCCAACTGTTATTTCCGAGGCGAAAACACCCGTGTGGCCCGCAAAACCATCCTGCGCGCCCGCAAGATCGAAACCCGCGACGTACAGGGGCGCCGCCGCGTCCGTTCCGGTACCGAGGATGTCGTAGGCAACCGCATCAGCAGCGCATTCCTCTTCCGCTTCGTAACACAACAGAATCAGTTTCTGCTCTCCGAGGGCGTATCGCTGCCGGAGGATGTGAAGCGCCGCCTTGGCGCAGACTTCGACCATCAGCTGGAGCGGCTCGGAGAATGCGCGCTGCTGCACGGCTGCGCCTGGGGCTACTGGAATGCCGATCACCTTGAGGTCATCGAAGCGGCCAAAAACAGCTGGAGCGGCTTCTTTCCCCTGCTGGATGAAATGTCCGGCGAGGCCCGTCTGGGCGTTCAGTTCTGGCAGTTGGCGGTAGATCGTCCGCTGTACCTGCGGGTGTTCGAGGAGGACGGCGTAACGGTCTTCCTCAGCCATGGCAAGGGACTGGAGACAGTCACAGCCAAGCAGGCTTATATCCGCACCCTGCGCCGGGACGCTCTGGGCGAAACCCTCTGCGAAACCCCCGGCTACGGTCGGCTTCCCCTCATTCCCCTCATGGCCAATACCGACGGTCTGAGCGAGCTGACGCCCGCCATCAAGGCGAAAATCGACGCTTACGACAGCATCCTCTCCGATTTCGCGGACAACCTTGACCGCGCCAACGACGTGTACTGGGTGCTGAACAACTTCGGCGGCACGCTGGACGATGTTGCAGAGCTGCTGGAGGAAATCAACCGGGTGAAGGCCGTCGCCAATCTGTCTGACGGAACCGGCGGCGCCTCCACCGCTGAACCCCATACCATTGAGGTGCCCTACGCTGCCCGCCGCGCCGCGCTTGATCTGCTGGAGCGTTCCCTGTATCAGGACTATATGGCTCTGGACATGGACGAGCTCACCGGCAGCAGTCTGACGAACGTGGCCATCCGCGTATCTGCCGCCAACCTGAACCTGAAGGCCGACCGCTACGAATGGCAGGTACGGCGCTTCATGTCCTCGCTCCTGTCCCTGCTGGGCATTTCCTGCGATGATATTCGCTTCAACCGGCAATCCATCGCCAATGAGAGCGAAACCATCGCGGACATCGCCGTCATGCGTCCGGACATCGACCAGAAAACTGCCCTGCGCCTCAATCCCTATATTCTGAACGAAGAGATCAGCGCGCTGATCCACAGCACCGAAGCCCCGCAATGAATGAAGGCAGACGCATGCAGCATCTGCCCCTCATCTGAAAGGAGAATCCATCCGCATGTCTCTCACCCGTAAGCTCCTGCGTGAAATGGAGCTGACTGACGAAGCCATCGGGCGCATCCTTGCCGCCCATCACGAGGCCGTCGACGCCCTGACCCTTCAGCGTGATGACGCCCTCGCTGCCGCCGCAGACCATGAACAGACCGTCGCCGAGCGTGACGTGCTGCGCACCGAAGCCGCCGCTCATCATGCGGAAGCCGAACGTCTCCGCACGGAGCTGGAAGACTTCCGCCAGCAGGTACATCAGGAGCGTACCGAGGCCTCCCGCCGTGCCGCCCTGCATGAAGCGCTGCTTCATGCAGGCGCCAATGAGCAGGCCATCCCCCTGCTGGCACAGGCTGTCCGTACCAGCGAGGAGGACTGGGCGGGCGCAGTTCTCCTGGACGCGCAGCACACCCTCGCGCCGGTCATCCGTGAATATGCAGGGTTCTTTTCATCGCCGGTGCCGCTGCCCACAGAGCGCATCACGCCTCCGCTGCATCCCACCGGTACGCTGACCCATGAAGATTTGAAGGCCATGACCGCCGAGGAGATCAATCAGAACTGGCTGCAGGTACGGTCGGCTCTGGGGCAGACGTAAATTCTCCGTCGATCCAGCCCCATCCCCGCGGATCAAATATTTCCACCGTATGTACTGCCGTATTGCCCGGTCCACGGTAGATCACCCGCCAGCTGTCGCCCGACAGATAGCGGCTGACCGGCTCCCTGGACAGCGTCTCCGCACGCACGCCCAGTTTCTGCGCCAGATACTGATCTGCCAGCGCCTGCACCTCATCCCCTGACATTCGCGGAAAGCTGCCCGCCTGCGCATCCAGCCATACCTCATGCTTCATCACCGTACGGTCGTAGAACCGAAAGACCCACTGCGGCTTCGCAGGCTCGTCAACATAGTAGCAAGCAGAGACCCTGGCTGTATCCAGCAGCGCTGCATCCGCGCCCATTTTTTCCCTCAGCCATGCCTTCGCCTTTTCCAGCGCCTCCTCTTGTGGAATCGCCTGTTCATCCGGTACGCCATGCGCATGATCAAGGATCAGCCATGTGAACATGGGCGCACTGTACCCCCAGTCCGGGTGTTCACGCGCAGTCCAGGCCTGCTCCGAGGCAATCAGCGCAGGCAGCTCCGAGGAGAATTCCGCCTTTTCCTCCACCGTCCAGTACAGGAAGGCCGCCCCCTGCTCCATCACCAGCTCATCATAATACGCATGCAGCGCCCCCAGTCCTCCTCTGCCGTAATATCCAAGCAGCGGATCTGTATCCCCTTCTGCAAGGCCTATTGCCCTGCCTCACAGCAGCAGAGCCAGCAGCACACCAGCAGCCTTCCTCATCACCCGATCCTCCTGTGTCAACAGACTTTCATATATATAGACGAATCCTGTTCCACACTTTTTCCAGTTTACCCTGTAAACTTCCACATATTTATCTTATCAAGCAAAGGAGAACTATCATTTATGGCTATCGCTAATTTCATTCCTCAGGTCTGGTCCGCCCGTCTGCTGGAGAATCTGCAGCAGGCCCTTGTCTTCGGCGCACTGTGCAACCGCAATTATGAAGGCGACATTGCACAGTGGGGCGACACCGTCCACATCAATATCCTCAACGATATCACCGTCAAGCCCTATGACCCCAGCGTTTCCATTGAAGACCCCGAGCAGATCGACGGCGGCGACGCTACGCTGACCATCGACCACGGCGCATATTACAACTTCTACATCAACGACGTGGACGCCGTGCAGGCCCGCGCCGACCTGATGGACGCTGCCATGCGCAACGCCGCCTACCGCCTTGCCTGCGACACAGAGGAATACATCCTCGGCGTGATCCGCTCCGGTGCGGGCGTGAAGCAGACCGTTTCCATCCCTTCTGCAGCGGACGGCGGCCTGTATGCACTGCTCCTGCAGGTCAAAACAGCCATGGACAATGAGAACGTCCCCCGTATGAACCGCAAGCTGATCCTGCCCCCTGCGCTGGAAACCGAACTGCTGCTGGACAACCGTTTCGTCACCGGCTCCGCCGATGCGGCGCACCGGCTGGCGGAGGGTGCTGTGGCCCGTGCAGCCGGCTTTGACATTTACATCAGCGCCGATCTGGACAGCGAGATCATCGCCATGACCCCTGAAGCCGTGACCTTCGCCAACCAGATCACCCGTGTGGATGCTTACCGTCCCGAAAAGGGCTTCTGCGACGGCGTGAAGGGTCTGTGCCTGAGCGGCGCCAAGGTGCTCCTGCCCGACGCAGTCTGCGTTTTCACCATCTCTGAATAAGTTCCCCTGCGCTGCAGCGTGCGTCCTCCGACATGCGCTGCAGCGCTTTTTTCATACCAACGACCATGAAGGAGGTCATCAACACCATGATCGTGACTGTATCAGACGTGATGCGCCGCGTTCGTAATCATTTTGTCACCGGCTTTTCCGACGGACAGTGGGTGCTCAGCGGCGGTATCCTGTCCCCGGCTGCCTTTTCCCCCGGCGATTGGATCGCCATCACGCAAGCCGGCGCGCTCTGCGGCGTGTACCAGCTGGACGAACGCGGCATGCTGCCGGATTGCGCTGACGGGCAGTGGGATGGCCGTATCTGGCTGCTTTCGCCCCCGGCAGACTTTCTGCGCCTGTGCCGCGAAATCGCCCAATGGGCAGCAAAGCACGAGGATCCGACCCTCGTCAGTGAACGCTTCGGCCAGTACAGCCGCAGCCAGTCCTCGCCCGCATGGGAGCGTGTCTTTGCCGCCGCGCTTGCGCCCTATACCCGCATGTACACGGAGGTGACGCTCTGATGCTGACGGATTACTTTGAGCCCTTTGCACTGCTGGAGCGCATCAGCGAACCGGACGGACTGGGCGGCCAGCGCTTCAGCTTCCGGTATGTGATGGATTTTCGCGGCGGCCTGTCGTACACCGCAGGGCAGGAAATATCCGTTGGCGGACGCGCCGTTCTCCGCAGCGATCCTGTACTGCTGCATGAGTTCGACGTAACCCTCGCTCCCGGCGATTATGTCCGCCGCGAACGGGACGGCGCAGTGTATCGCGTCACCGGATGCACGGAGGACATGCGCAGTCCTGCCTTCTCCGGACTGCAGTTTGCGCAGGTCCCGCTGGAAAGGATGGTGATCCCGTGCTGACACAGCTCCACCGCCTTCTCTGCGCGCAGCTGTCTGTGCTGGGCTGCGCTGTCTATCAGGCAGACGCCGTTCCGCCTGACGCGACCTTTCCTTACGTAACGCTTCGCATCGAGCCGTCCCTGACCATGACGGGCGACGGCTCCGTAACCATGATGAGCTATCACCACGGCAGCAGCGCCCACGAGGAACGTCTCGCCACGGCAGATGCGCTTTCCTGCATTGTCCCCGCCTCCGGTCTCCCCCTGTGGCTGGACTGTGGCCTTGCAGTACTGTACCGTCCGCGTCAGGCAAGCGTTACCCTCTGTGCTGATCATGGTGTGCTTGGCGTTTCCGTCCGCTTTGATCTGCGCCTTTACCTGAACAAAACCTGACGAAAGGAGATGATCTACATGCTGGATTCCCTGCATGCCAACAGCGCGCAGCACCTGCAGCTGGGCGAAGGCCTGCTGCTGGCAGACGTCGATCTGGACGCGCTGCTCTCCGCCGAGGATCCTCTATCCGCCATTGCAGACGCTGCCGCCGGTGAAGCAGCTATCGGCGCAACGCTGGAGGGCTGCGTATTCAGCTGCGTGCCAGCTGTTCTCCACACAGAAGCCCGCGGGAACCGGACGCCCGTGGACGGTGCGTCCCTCGCCGGGAGCTGGAAGGTCACTCTGTCCGGCACGATGCTTGCCTGTTCCTGCGTCAATGCCGCGCGGCTGCTGAACACCGCTGTCCCCGAAGACACACCGCATACCGTACTGCCCCTTCCTGCCGCCCCGTCAGCCACAGCCGCCATGCAATGCCTGTGCTGGATCGGCACAATGGGCAACGGTCTGCTGGCCATCGAGCTGCATGCGCCGCTCAGCCTGAAGGGCATGACCTTCCGCGCCGGATATCGCGGCACGGGCGAAATGCCCTTTACCTTCCTTGCCCAGCAGCGCTCCGCCGCAGATGTGACGCTCCCTTTCCGCCTGCACTGGCTGAAAGGAGCCTTCACATGACACAGACTGATCGTTCTCCTGCGGAGCAGCTTCAGGCGCTCTGTGCGTTGATTCCGCCCCTATGCATCCTGACTGCCGATCCCGCCGTTCAGCATGCGCTGGATAACATGGCAGAGGCGCCGCAGCCTGCATCCCCGGCACTTATGAAAGCCCTGTCCGCACATACTGCGGAGCTGCAGCGCATCGCAGCGCTGCATGATTTGAACCAGCGCCGTCTGCTCATCGATCATGAGCTGCTTGCGCTGATGTACGTCTGCCGTCAGTGCACCGCTGAGGAGCTGCTGACCATCCTGACTTCCTGCACCGTACCGCCCACAGCCGAGGGGCTTGCTCTGCTTGCCTCCGCGCACCGGCAGCAACAAGCCCGGCAGCAATACGGCCTGCAGCTGCTTTGGCGCATCCTCGGCGACGAAGCCATCCCCGATGCCCTGTCCCTCTTCAGCCGTCCGTCCCGCCGCAGCATGCAGGACGTGCGGGCCGATCTTCTCCGCCGCATCAACAAGGAGGCATTCCATGACTGATCTCTATTCCCCGCTGCCCGTTGTAGCGGATACACCCCTGCCCGTTCCGGAACTCCGCGCGCCGCTTTATGCTGCGGACGCTTCTCCCGCTTCTCAGGTACGCCGCTGGGACGACCTGCCCGATATCTCCGGCCTGTGCGATCTGCTGGAGCCTGCCATTTCCGCTGCCATCGCCCGCAAAGCCCGTCAAAGGAGGTATACCCCATGATCACCCGCTACGCATGTGCACTGAACCAGATTCCTCTGGACAGTCTCGACACATGCATTCACATCACCGATCTCACCGAGCTGTCGCCCAAGCATCGCATCGTCACCGCTGCGACTCCCGGCAACGGTCTGCGCCTGCTGCGTCGCACCCGTGACAGTCTGACCGTCCGCGTCAGCTTCATTCTTCATGAATATGATACCGTCCGCCGCCGCAACGTCCTTCAAAAGGTGTATGCATGGGCCTCCCCCGGCGGCACGCTGACCGTCAGTGACCGTCCTGGACAGCAGCTGACCGTCATTTGCGAGAAGCTTCCTGCCATGAGCGCTCTGACGTGGCTGGACGAGATGTCCATCGACTTCACAGCCTGCGAAATTCCCTTCTGGGAAGCATCGCAGCGCACCGCCGTAACCACCTCTGACAACGCACTGCTGACGCTTCCCGGAACGGCAGATGAATGCCCTGTATCCTGCACCGTCGTCAACACCGGCGATGCAGCTTTTACAACCCTGACGCTGACTGTGGGGGACACCTCGATGACCTTCACCGGTCTGTCTGTCGCTGCAGGAGAGAGCTTCCTCCTCAACGTGAACGACGGCTGTCTGTCCGCGAAAACCGGCGATACAAGCGTGCTTCTGAGCCGTACGGATGACAGTTCAGATCTTCTGCTGGCCTGTGCGGGCAAGGAGGTCTCCGTTTCAGCCGCCGCTGATCAGCCCGTCGTTGCGACCTTCAGCGCGAGGGGGCGGTACCTGTGAGCATCCGTCTGCCGCGCCTGCTCAACGAGAACCAGAAGGAGCTTGCCCGGCTGCATCCATCCCGGTTGAGTCTTGATCTTCGTCTGCGCCCGCTGTCCACCGCTGAAATGCAGCTGCCAGCCACAGAACCTGCAGTTGCCGTGCGCGATCTTGTGGAGCTATATGACGAAAACGGCAGCGCAGGTATCTTCCGCGTCACCTCCATTGACGATCAGCCCGGCCTGAAACGTAAGGTGTACCTTGAACATGGCCTGGCCACGCTGAGCGACGGCTTCATCCCTGCCATGACCATCAGCGAGAAGCTCCGCACCGCCGTCAACCGGATTCTTGGCTACCAGCCATACATCCGCTGGCAGCTGGGAGATGTGGATCTCCCCGAGGAAACGACCATCCTCTTCACCACCGGCCATGCCAACCTGCTGACGGCGCTGATGAAGCTGATCGACCTGCTCCCGTCCAGCCTGATGCTGGATTTTGATCAGTCCGGTTCCATCTGGACGCTGCACCTGCGCGCCATGAACGACGCAGACGCCTGTGAAGGCCGACTGACCAGAAATCTGTCCAGCGTCCGCATCAGCACCGACGCCAGCGATCTGTGCACCCGAGTGTATCCCTACGGCGCAGGCCAGGGGACGGAGCGCATCAGCCTGCGTCCTCTTCTGGGCGAGGACTATATTCAGTCAGACGCAGCCGCCGTATGGGGCGTCATCAGCCGGACGTTTACCAACTCCAGCATTTTCGACGCAGCGACGCTTCAGGCAGTCGCGCAGAAATACCTGGAGCGCCATGGGGAGCCGACCGTGTCCGTCACAGCCAATGCCATTGATCTGTCCAGCGCTACGGGCGAGAGCGCAGATCGCTTCCATCTGGGCCGAATGTGCCGCCTTGCTCTGCCAGAGATGAGCACCGTACTGCACGAGCGCATCGTGGCTCTGAAGCGCACAGACGTATACGGCGCCCCCGGGCTGACTGCCGTGACCCTCAGCAACCGCATCAGCGACACAGCCGACGAGATTGCCGACATGCTGCACGAAGTCATCGCCGACAAGACCATCGGAGGACGCGTCCGGGATGTAACGACAGCCAACCGTGCCTCCGGCACCTCCACCTCCCCCGTCGTACACTATTTCCGCGTGGAGAGCGGTATGACTGTGCTGAGCTGCCGGGCGCTGCTTGACCCGGACAGCGGTGTGAGCATCACTTCTCTCCGCCTCGACGGCACGGATATCCCCCGCGCCAGCTACGGCTCCGGCGTCTGCGATCTCCTTCCTTACATCAAGCGCACCTCGACCGGCGCCATCAGCACAGGTCGCCACACCCTGTCCATCTACCCCAGCGACGGCGCGGTGAACTCCACCGTCACCATGCAGGTGATCGAAGCCGTCTAACCATACGCACATCATTACAAGGAGGTATCTGATCATGCTTGACCTGCAGCAGCTTATCGCTGACTTCGAGGATTGCATCGGATGGCCCTATGCCACTCCGGGCACCAATGACGAGCGCGGCATCGACTGTTCCGGTATGTTCGTGCGCGCCTACCGCCTTCAGGGGGCGCGCATTTATCACGGCAGCAACACCATCTGGCGCAATTACCTGTCCTCAAAGGGACGCATCCGCTCCCTTGACGATCTGCGCCCCGGCATGGCCGTATTCAAATGGAAGGCGGAAACCCCCGCCAAATTCGACGACGACGAAGGAGACTTCTGCCACATTGGCCTTGTCACCTCCGTTTCTCCTCTGCGCATCGTGCATGCCTCCACACAGGGCATGCAGGTGCGTGCTGACACGAAGCTCGGCAAATGGAAGTACTGGGGCGTTCTGACACAGGTAAACATGGAGGACGCCTCCCCCTGCGCCACGCTTCCCACCGCCATACTCCGCCGGGGCGACCGCGGCAGCGACGTCAAGGAGCTTCAGAGGAACCTGCGTTCCCTCGGATATGACCTGGAAATCGACGGGATTTTCGGGCCCATGACCGAATGCTGCGTCCGATCCTTTCAGGGCACCCATGGCCTTGCGCAGGACGGAATCGTTGGCCCCATGACATGGGCAGCGCTGGGAGGTGAACAGCTTGAGTGACGCGATCATCGTCGCGGTCATATCGGGCGTATGCACGCTGCTTGGTTCCTGCGGAGGCGTACTGGCATCCTCCCGGCTGACGCAGTACCGGCTGTCCGCGCTTGAAAAACAGGTAAACCGCCACAATCAGGTCATCGAGCGCACCTTTCGGCTTGAGGGCCGGATGGACGAGGCCGAGCACGACATTCGTGACCTGAAATCCCGCACACCCCATACGACATAAGGAGGAAATCTCATGAAGATCAATTGGAAGGTTCGTCTGCGCAACCGCGTCTGGCTGACGACGCTGCTGGCTACCCTTGCAGCCTTTGCATTCGACATACTGGCGCTGTTTGACGTAGCTCCCGCCTTTACGGAAGAAACCGCCACTCAGGCCATCACCGCGCTGCTGACGCTTCTGAGCGCACTGGGCGTAGTGATCGACCCCACTACCGACGGCACGCAGGATTCCGACCGCGCGATGACCTATTGACATTTCGGCACTCTGTGGTTTCAGGTAAAGCCGAAACCGCCCAGCCCGCGCGGCTGATAAACGAGTCGAAGACTCCCCCGTGATACGGTTATAGTCGGAGCTTTTTGACAGTCTGTACACGCCTTCCCGCCCGGGAGGGCGTGTTTTTTTCTTTCCCTTTGCACTCCCTGCACAGGCATGCTATAATAAGAAAAATCCATCCAAGGAGCGACTGCTGTGCGCACACTCATCCTCTCCGATATACACGGCAACCTTCCGGCGCTTGAGGCCGTTCTGGCCACGCCGGAGGCCCGTTCCTGCGGCGATATCGTCTCTCTTGGCGACCATGTGAGCTTCTGCGCCCAAAGCCGCGAGGTGCATCAGCGGCTGGCGTCCCTCGGCGCAACGATGCTTCTGGGTAATCATGAGGAGCGCCTGACCCGTCCCGCCGATGCGGAGTTCGGCGGCTACAACTGGGCACAAATGCGCTGGACCGCCGCACAGATGAAGGGGATTGATCTGCATCTGCCGGCAGACGTCCGGCGGGGCGGCGTCCTCTTCACCCATGGCACCCCGGGCGATCCCTATCACCTTGTATATCCTGATGATCTGCCCGGTGTACTGGACTCGCTACCCGAGGGCGTCCATCTGCTTCTGTCCGGCCATAATCATCATCGCTGGGATGTGACGCACGACGGCCGGCGAGCCTTCAACCCCGGCAGCGTCGGCCTGGCGGAGGACAGCACAGGCTCTGTCGCGCCCTTTGCAGTGCTGGAGGACGGCATTGTTACCCGCTATTGTGTCCCCTACGATGCCGCACAGACCATCCGCGCCTTTATCGAAAGCGGCCTGGCTGCTGTCGCGCCTGAAATGTGCCGCGCCTGCGTGCGCGTACTGCTGACGGCAGAGTATCAGGGCGTACTGAAGCTCATCCGGCACGTAATCGCCACCGCCGACGGCATGGGACTGACACTCGCTGACCACAACGCATGGCTCGCCGCCGATCGTACCTACAGCTGGCAGGAACCCCTGACCAGCACTGAATACTGGAAGCATATGGAGGAATCACTGTGAACGCTGAAACCATCGCCGCCATTGCCACTGCGCCGGGACAGGGCGGCGTCGCCATCGTCCGGCTAAGCGGCCCCAGGGCAGAAGACATCCTCATGAAATTGTTCCGGCCGGCAGGGAAAGCATCGGCTCTTTCCAGCCATCTGCTCACCTATGGTCATGTCATGGACGGCAATACCGTCGTTGACGAATGCATGGCTGTCCTGATGCGCGCGCCCCGCTCCTATACGCGGGAGGATGTAGCCGAAATCCAGCTGCATGGCGGTTCCTTTATCAGTCAACGGGTGCTGGCCCTGTGCCTTGCGCACGGCGCAGTCCTTGCCGGCCCCGGCGAGTTCACCAGGCGCGCGTTTCTCAATGGCCGCATCGACCTCTCGCAGGCAGAAGCGGTCATGTCGCTCATCGCCGCACAGGGGGCACAGAGTCATCAGGCGGCCATCAGACAACTGGCAGGCGGCGCATCGTCCTTCATCCGCAAGGCAGCCGACACGCTTTATGAAATTCAGGCAGGCGTGGCAGCCTGTATTGACTATCCCGAGGAGATCGACGAGGAAGAAGCCGCAGCCGACCTGATCCCCCGTGTCATGGCGTTGGCCGTGGAGCTCGAATCCGCCTGCGACGAACGGGCAGCGCGCATCTTACAGACAGGCCTGCACGTCGCCCTGTGCGGACAGCCGAACGTGGGCAAGTCGAGCCTGCTCAATGCGCTGCTGGGCGAGGAACGCGCCATCGTCACCCCCATTCCCGGCACCACGCGCGACATGGTCACCGGCGACATGATGCTGGGGGGCAGCATCATCCACCTGACAGACACCGCCGGACTCCATGCCACGGATGACCCCGTAGAGCAGCTTGGCGTCGCCCGTGCCCGCCGTGCCATGCAGGAAGCGGATCTCGTTCTGGCCGTGCTGGATGCAAGCCATCCCCTTCACGACGAGGATCGGGAGCTTCTGACCGCTTTGCAGGGAAGGTCCTGCGCCATTGTGCTGAACAAAGCTGACCTGCCCGCCGTGCTGTCATCAGCCGATGCATCTGCTCTGCTGCCCGGAGTACCCGTCCTGTCTGTCAGCGCCAGCAATCCGGCAACATTGTCTTCCCTCAAGGAGTATCTGGCGCAGCAGGCCGCTGTCAGCGATAAGCTTGCCCTGACACAGCCGCGGCATGTGGAGGCCGCGCGAAGAGCTGCCCGTCACCTGCATCAGGCTGCGGAAACGGCACAGTCTCTCTCCGTCGACATGGCCTCCGTTGATCTGCAATCTGCCCAGCTGGCCCTTGCAGAAATCACCGGCGACGAGGTCGAGGAACAGCTGCTGGATCGGGTGTTCGGCATGTTCTGCGTAGGAAAATAACGTTCAGGAAGGAGCTATGTTTATGTTCAAGCAGAAGATGGATCTATGCGGCGCTGCATGGCGCATGCGCGAGGCCGGCACGGATACGTGGCATAACGCGATCGTTCCGGGCAGCGTTTATGCTGATCTGATGCGTGACGGCAGCATCCCAGACCCATTCTACCGTGATCATGAGCTGGCCGCCTTTGAGCTGATGAAGTCAGATTGGGAGTATGTCTGCACCTTCACCCTCACAGCTGCGCAGCTGGCTTATGCCAATATCGACCTTGTCTGCGAGGGGCTGGATACCCTGGCCCATGTAACGCTCAACGGCCAGCACCTTTTCGACGCAGACAATATGCACTGCTCCTGGGAGTATCCTGTGCATCGTTATCTGCACGAAGGCGAGAATACGATGGTCATCCTTTTCGACAGCCCGGTCAACTACTGTGCGGAGAAAGCGGCACAGGCTCCGGGCTGGGAGTCCTCCGACGCGACGCCCGGCTTCCGCCATCTGCGCAAGGCCCACTGCATGTTCGGCTGGGACTGGGGCCCGCGCCTCCCCGATGCGGGTGTATGGCGACCGATCTTCCTGCGTCTGTGGGACAAGTCCTTCATTTATTCCGTGAATTTCCGGCAGATACACCACTCTGACGGCCGCGTGGACGTCACATTGGAGCCGATCACCCGCTGGGCTGGCCCGGATGCATCGCCCACATGGCAGGCTGTCATCACCGCCCCGGACAGCACGGTGATCACCACAGATCTGTTCCCTGATGACTGCGGTGCACAGACCATTGCCATCCCCGATCCCCGACTTTGGTGGCCGCGCGGATACGGCGAGCAGCCCTTGTACACAGTTGAAGTCCGCCTGATCGTCGGCGGAACGGTCAGTGATTCCTACACCCGCCGCATCGGCCTGCGCACCCTCTCCGTCAGCCGCGAGAAGGACGAATGGGGCGAGGAATTCTGCCACATCGTCAATGCCGGGAGCCCCGGCGGCGGCGTAAAGATCTTCGCCATGGGCGCAGACTACATTACCGAGGACAACATTCTTTCCCGCGTGACGCCCGAGCGCACCCGCCGTCTTCTGGAAGATGCAGCGCTGGCCAATTTCAACACCATCCGTATCTGGGGCGGCGGCTATTACCCGGATGATTTCTTCTTCGACATCTGTGATGAGCTGGGTCTGCTGGTCTGGCAGGATCTGATGTATGCCTGCGCCTTCTATGACCTGACGGAGGATTTCGAGGCATCCATCAACGTGGAAACCCGCCAAAATGTGCAGCGGCTCCATCATCATGCATCGTTGGCGCTGATCTGCGGCAATAACGAGATGGAGATGTTCATGGGCTATGCCAACGACAGCCTCGTCCGCGGCAGCACAGCCCAGTACGAACCCAAGAACCGCCGCCATGTCAGCGACTACGTGAAAATGTTTGAATACCTCCTGCCAAAGCTGGTCAAACAGCACGCACCAGATACCTTCTGGTGGCCGGCCAGCCCCTCCTCGGGCGGCGACTTCGACAACCCCAATGACTTCAACCGGGGTGATGTGCACTTCTGGGACGTGTGGCACGGCGAAAAGCCCTTCACCGAGTACCGCAAGTTCCACTTCCGTTACGCATCGGAATTCGGTTTCCAGTCCTTCCCGTGCCTGAAGACGGTGGAGAGCTTCACCGAGCCCGACGACCGCAACATCTTTTCCCGCATCATGGAGCGCCACCAGCGCAACGGCGCAGCAAACGGCAAGATCCTCGCCTACCTCGCCCAGACCTTCCGGTATCCCGACAGCTTCGATAACCTTCTCTACGCATCCCAGCTCCTGCAGGCCGAGGCTATCCGCTACGGCGTGGAGCACTGGCGCCGGCACCGCGGACGCTGCATGGGCGCGATCATCTGGCAGCTCAACGACTGCTGGCCCGTGGCGAGCTGGTCGTCCATTGACTACTTCGGCCGCTGGAAAGCCCTTCACTATGCGGCAAAGCGCTTCTTCGCGCCCGTGATGATCTCCGCCGAGGAGGAGGGCGAGCTGAGCCAGAATCCGCACATCAACGAGTACCGCACCTCACCCATCGAGCGCAGCGTCCGCCTGAACGTGGCCAACGAAACCATGCACCCCGTGACCGGCATGATGCACTGGGCGCTCCGTACACCGGATGCAGCCATCGTCCGTGAAGGCTGCGAAACCGTGACTGTTGGCGCCCTTTCGGCCCTCTGGCTGGATAAGCTGCACTTTGACGACGCGAGCATCACCGGGCACTATGTCAGCTTCAGCTTCACAGCGGAGGGACGCATCGTTTCCGAAGGCACGGCGATCTTCTGCGCTCCCAAGCACTTCAACTTCGCCGACCCTCAGCTGACTGTCCGGGCCGCAGGGGACGAAGTGATCGTGACAGCAACCGCTTATGCCCGTCAGGTCTGGATCGAGTCCGACGACGCAGACATGCTCCTCTCCGATAACGCCTTTGACATGAACGCAGGCGAAAGGCGCGTGACGGTGCTTCGCGGTAAGGCGACGAACCTGCGTGTCAGAAGCGTTTATTCCCTCGGGTAACCAATAATGACTGCTGCCGTCAGCAGCAGCAATCCTCATACACACCCGCATCAGAAGCAATGAATGCGATAAATCCGAATTTGGTGCGCCGTTGCACAAGAGAGCAACTGCCAGATCCACTTCGCTGCGCTCATACACCTTAGCACCACAACCGCACAGCCGCACAGGAGCGCTGAGTTCCGGCCGCGCCGCGACGCCGAAGGGGAGCGGCGCACCGACAAACAAAGGAGCCATGGAGAAACGGCACGCCCCCGCGAGGCCCATGTGGGGAAGACTACTCCGGGCAAAGTCTACCATGTGGGGACGGGGGGAGTCCAGAGGGGATGGCAGTCATCGGGCACAAGTCTGACACCCCCTCTGGCCCTCTT
>JAFTWV010000014.1 GCA_017465155.1 Clostridia bacterium | reverse complement strand
CGTTCTGGAAAGCTTCTGGGGACGCTTCAAGGATACCCTGCGCTTTCACTTCCGCTACTGGGAGTCTGATGACCTTTTCTCCGTCATACAGCAAGCTATTCACTACTTCAACTTCGTTCGTCCGCTTCGTAAGCTAAATGGTAAACCACCAGTTCTCTTTAGATCTGAACTGGTGGCTTAACGGGCTTTTGTGTCTACTTTCTATTGACTACTTCAGAATCTTTCCGCCGGGCAGCTTTGTTTTATGCCAATCCTTGTGCCGCTTTCACGCGCTGGCAGCTTGGATGCTGGTGGACTTCAGGATGATGCGTTTTACTTTTCCAGCTCGTGCTGGTGGATCTGCTCGTTGAGCATGTTTACATCTCCGCATCCCATGGTGATGGCAAGATCACCAGGCTTCAGATGCTCGCGGAGGTATGCTTCCGTATCGTCAAAGGAAGGCGTCCATACTGCATTCACACCATGGGCCTTCATGCCTTCCACCAGCATGCCGCTGTTCAGATCGCCTGGATCCTTTTCCCGGGCAGCGCATATGTCCATCACAACGGTCACATCTGCCTGCTCCGTGCAGGTCAGATACTCGTTGAACAGCGTCCTTACGCGGCTGAAGGTATGGGGCTGCATGACCGCATAGAGCGTCCCCTTGCAACGCTTGCGGGCAATGGACACCGCATTGCGCATCTCAGCAGGATTATGACCGTAGTCGTGGAAAATCTCCGCGCCACCGTTGATTTCATCCGTCTTTTCAAACCGACGGTGGGCGCCGACAAAGCGTCCCAGAGACGCCGCAGCCTGCGTCATGTCCGCGCCCAGAACATAGGCTGTACACAGGGCTGCAAGACCATTTTCCACGTTGAAGTCGCCAGGAACAGCCATTTTTACATGGGCGAGCTTTCTGCCCTCGCCGATCAGGTCGTAGGATGCGTAGCCGCGCTCGTCTTCGACCAGATTCTCCGGGTGGAAATCGCACACTTGCGTCATGCCGAAGGTGAAAGTACGGCATGACAGTTTCTTCATCTGGCGGACAACACGCTCGTCGTTCCCCTTGCCGATGCAAACGCCGTCCTCTGGCAACAGATGCATGAACTGGCCAAAGGTCTCCTCGATCTCGTCGATATCCTTGTAGCAGTCCAGATGGTCCGCATCGATGTTGAGCACTACGGCAATGGAAGGCTTCATTTCAAGGAAGCTCCGGCGGAATTCACACGCCTCGGCAAGAAATGCGCCGCCGCTGCCGATGCGGGTAGATCCGCCGATAGCGTCCAGCTTACCGCCGATATGCACGGACGGATCAAGACCACACTCCACGAGAATCTGGGAAAGCATCGAGGTGGTGCTGGTCTTGCCATGCGCGCCACAGATGCCTACAGCCTGCGGATATCCCTCCATCAGCTGACCGAGGAGCACGCTGCGCTCAATGCTGGGAATGCGCAGACGATCCGCCTCCACACGCTCCGGGTTGTCTGCGGCTGCAGCGCCTGTATAGATCACAAGGTCTGCGCCATGTACCTGCTCTGCTGCATGACCGATGAAAACCTGCGCACCTGCAGCACGTACATCGCCAATGAGGTAGCCTTCCGTCCGGTCAGAGCCGGACACCTGGTAGCCCTTCGAAATAAGCATCTGCGCAAGCCCGGACATGCTGGAGCCGCCGATACCGATCATATGGATTCGCTTACCTGCATAGTCGCGGATGTGTGGCTGTTTCATCATATATCGTCTCCTGATAGTCAGTGTTCGATGGTATTATACTCCATCGAAGGGGGAATAATCAAGCCATTTGTACAATCCCGCACTCAGAAAGGTGATGCAACGCTATTTCCGCCGCTTCCACAGCACAGTGTACCGCCTCCGGAATCATATCCATCAGGCATGCAGCATATCGCTCCTCTGCGCAAGTCGTATGAGAACAGATTTTCGCCATTCTCTTGACGCTGTATAAAGTCTGTGGTATACTGCCCACAGGAGGCGATCCACATGGAGCTCATTCCTGCTAAACAGCTGCTCACACCGGTCAAGGCTTCCATGGACGATTTTTTCTATGCTGATTGGAACATGAATCTGTACAGGGGCTGTTCACACGGATGCATATATTGTGATTCCCGCTCTGTTTGCTACCAGATTGATCAGTTTGACACGGTAAGGCCCAAGGCGGACCCTCTTGCCCTGCTGGACAGGGAGCTGCGCGGAAAACGGGCGTCCGGCGTGATCACCATGGGCGCAATGAGCGATCCCTACAATCCATTGGAGCGCAGCATGCAGCTCACCCGCGGCGCACTGGAACTGATCAGGAGACATCGCTTCGGCGCAGCCTTTACGACCAAATCGGCCCTTTGTGCCCGGGATGCAGACCTGCTTGCCCAAATCAGCCGCAACGCGCCTGTCTGTGCGAGATTGACCATCACCTGTGCAGATGATGAGCTGTGCCAAAAGCTCGAGCCCCGTGTTTCCGTCTCATCGGAACGTTTCGCAGCACTCCGCAGGCTGTCCGATGCAGGCGTGTATGCCGGCGTATGGCTCAATCCTGTGCTTCCCTATCTCACGGACACAGAAGACAATATCCGCCGCATCGTCCGCATGACCGCAGAGGCCGGCGGCCGGTTTGTTGTATGCTTCTTCGGCATGACGCTGCGCACAGGCAACAGGGAATATTATTATGAAGCGCTTCACCGCCTGTATCCCGGCCTGCGTGAACGTTATGCCCGTGAATTCGGCAATGCCTATGAAATCTCTGCCCGGGAAGCGGACTCGCTGTATGAAGCCTTCAAGGACGAATGCAGAAAGCAAGCCCTGCATTGGCGGTTTGCCGACATCAACCGGGAGATGTTCTCCCGTATGCCGGTTCAGACAAGCTTCCTCTGACGATAAGGAGTATGACAGTATGACTTGTGGACAGCCTGACAGCATCCTCATCCGCCCAATGAACGCAAACGACCCGCAGGCCATCACTGACGCTGAAGCAGCGCAGGGCTGGCATGTCGAGCTGGAAAAGCAGCTCATGCGCTGGCGCGATCAGCAGGCTGGACGCTCTGTTGCACTGGTAGCGGAATATCAGGGGAGGGTCGCCGGCTACATCAATGTGTACCGACAGGCACTGGACGGCCCGGACGCCTTCCGCGCCCTGCCGGAGATCGTCGACTTTGGCGTTTTCATTCCTTTCCGCAATCACGGCGTGGGGACTCGGCTGATGGATGCAGCCGAGGACATCGCAGCCGCATGGAGCGACACGGTATGTCTCGCTGTAGGACTGCACAGCGGCTATGGCAGCGCTCAGCGCATGTACGTCAAGCGAGGTTATGTACCTGACGGCAGCGGCGTGTGGTATCAAGGGCGTGTGTGCGGCGAATATGACCCCTGCTGCAATGATGACGATCTTGTGCTCTTCTTATCCAAAAAGCTGCGCTGATTTCACATGCCCCTGTCACAGGTTGACAGGGGCAATGCTTTTGCTGTACAATAGTTGCATGCGCAACATTTCATGACGCTATTCAAGAAAGGCTGTGACCATATGCATCCATTCATGCGGCAAATCAGCATCACCTACCGCTGCGCCATGCGATACCGCGAACATGAACTGGCCGACACCGGGCTTGCCGGATGCCAGACGCCTTATTTGACCGCGCTGTACCGCCATCCCGGCATTTCACAGGAGGAGCTTGCAAGAGAGCTCAATGTGAACAAGTCATCCGTGACGCGTCAGCTGTCAGCATTGGAGGAAAAGGGATATGTGCGCCGTGAATCTGATCCCTCAGACAAACGCAGTCTCCTCGTCTACCCCACGGATAAGGCTCTGGATCTGCGTGATCGGCTGTTCCGCTGTTATCGGGAGTGGAGCGCTTACCTGACACAGGACTTTACAGAAGCGGAGCAAGCCGAGCTATCACGGCTGATGGCCCGCATCTCAGCCCTTGCAGAGGCCTATGTGAAGGGAGGCGACTGTGCTTGCGCACCATCGGAAAATACATAAAGCCCTATATCGGTCGGATCGGCGTGCAGATGTGCATCAAAATCAGCGGTACGGTCATTGAACTTTTTTTGCCGAGCATGCTGTCAATCATTCTGGATACTTATGCTCCGGCGGGCAACAAAACCGGCGTATGGCTGATGGGCGTCGGCATGATCATTTGCGCAATTCTGGCGTGGCTGGGCAACTGCGTAGCAAACCGGATGTCTACCAATGTCTCCCGCGAGATTACCAGAAAGATCCGCCGCGATCTTTTCCACCGGATCACAGCCATGTCCGCCGCACAGCAGGATCATGTGACAGATGCGTCCCTCGTTTCCCGCCTGACCAGCGATACCTACAATGTGCATAACATGATTGATCGTCTGCAGCGGCTTGGCGTACGCGCGCCGATGCTGCTGATAGGCGGCATCATCGTGTCGCTGCTGCTGGAACCTGTGCTGACACTGGTGCTGATTGCAACGCTGCCCCTTTTGGGCGTGACGGTCTACTGGTCCAGCAAAAAGGGCGTACCGCTGTTCACGCTGGTTCAGGAGGCGCAGGATAAAATGGTGCGCAAGGTTCAGGAAAACATGGCCGGCGCCCGCGTCATCCGTGCGCTTTCCCGTACAAAATGGGAACAAAACGCCTTTGGCGAAGTCAACGACGGCTTGGCCGCACGCCAGCGCACGGCAGACCTGACCATGGCAGTCGTCAGTCCCATCACCAGCTTTATTCTGAACGCGGGTCTGGCCATTGTGGTATTGGTCGGCGCATACCGCGTGCATCTGGGGCAGTCCGAGCCGGGTACGATCATCGCATTCCTGTCCTATTTCACCATCATCCTCAATGCACTGCTGATGGTAACGCGTATCTTCGTCATGTACTCAAAGGGTTCAGCCAGTGCCAGGCGCCTGGAGGAAATCCTGCTCATGCCTGCTGATCTGGCACAGGAAACACTTCCTGACATTGGAGATCAGGAGCATCTCGTGTTTGACCACGTATCCTTTTCCTACAACAAGAATTATCATAACGTCATAGATCTGACCTTCAAGGTCGGCCATGGGCAGACGCTGGGCGTCATCGGCCCAACAGGCAGCGGAAAATCGACGTTGCTATCCCTGCTGATGCGCCAGTATGACGCAGACGAAGGGCAGATTCGCATCGACGGCAGGCCAATCCAATCGCTGACGAAGGACGAGCTTCACAGCCGTCTGGGCGTGGTGTTCCAGTACGACTTCCTGATGGCCGACACCATCCGCGAGAACATCCGCTTCGGGCGCGAAATCTGCGACAGCAACATCAACGAAGCCATCGACTGCGCACAGGCCGCCTTCATCCATCAAAAGGAGGGTGCGCTGGACTTTGAGTTGAACGTAAAGGGCCGCAACCTGTCCGGCGGCCAGCAGCAGCGCGTGCTCATCAGCCGTGCACTGGCGGGTGATCCGCGCATTCTGCTGCTGGATGACTGCTCCTCTGCGTTGGACTTCCGCACCGACCGCGAGCTGCGACATGCGCTGCGTGAACGGCATGGCCTTGCCACGACCATCATCGTAGCCCAGCGCGTATCAGCCGTCATGGCGGCAGACAATATCCTCGTCATGGATAAGGGCCGCATCATCGGCCAGGGAACCCATGAGGAGCTGTACGAAAGCTGCCCGATGTACCAGGAGCTTTGCAATCTGCAGTTGGGAGGTGACGCTGCATGAACCGCGGACGCGGTCCCGGCCGAGGGCCGGCATTCGCCAAGCCGAAGGAGAAAACCTCTGTGGTACTCATGAAGCTGTGGCGCTATCTGTCACGCTATCAGGCCATCATCATCTTCGCAGCGCTCCTGTCCATACTTGGCAATGCGCTGGGCCTTGTTTCGCCCATGCTGTCCGGCGCGGCCATCGATGCCATCAGCCTTGAAACAGGCGTTGATTTTCCCGAGGTAACCAAGTATGTATTGCTGATGATTCTGCTGGCAGCGTTCTCTTCCGTCACTTCATGGCTGCTTTCCGCGATCATGATCCGCCTTTCCCGCAATGTGGTCAGCAAGATGCGCAAGGATCTCTTCGATCATCTGACCACGCTGCCCATCTCCTTCTTTGACACCCATCAAACCGGCGATGTGCTCTCAATCCTGTCCTACGACGTGGATACTGTGGGCGCATCCCTTTCAACCGATCTGACGCAGATTCTTTCCAGCCTGATCACTGTGGTCGGCTCCTTCACAATGATGATGACCATTGCGCCGGAAATGCTGCTGATTTTCGCCGTAACCATCCCCTGCTCCATCGCAGTGACCCGCTGGCGCGCCAAGATCGTACGGCCGCTGTTCTCCAAGCGCAGCCGCATGCTGGGCGCAATGAACGGATACTCGGAGGAGGCTGTCAGCGGCCTGAAGACCATCCGCGCCTACCATCAGGAGGATGAATTCAACAACCGCTTTGAAACCCACAATGACAATGCCGTTCACGCCACCTGGCATGCCGACCACACTGCCGCGGTCACCGGCCCTACGGTCAACCTGATCAACAACCTGTCGCTTGCAGCAGTAAGCATCTTTGGCTCGCTCCTGTATATGGCCGGCGGTATCAGTTTGGGCAATGTCAGCTCTTTCGTGCTGTACTCCCGCCGGTTCTCAGGCCCAATCAATGAATTCGCCAACATTCTCAGCGAGATCCAGTCGTCTCTTGCAGCGGCTGAGCGCGTACTGGGCCTGCTGGCACTGTCTCCCGAGCCGGCTGACGCACCGGACGCAAAGTCCATCACCAGCTGCCGCGGACATGTGGAGTTCCGCAACGTCTCCTTCGGTTACACACAGGACACGACCGTGCTGCATGATATCTCCTATACCGCGGAGCCCGGCAGCGTGATGGCCATCGTCGGCGAAACCGGCTGCGGCAAAACAACCATGATCAACCTGCTGATGCGATTCTATGATGTAACAAAGGGCGCGATCCTGCTGGACGGCGTCGATATCCGCAGTCTCAAACGCGACGAGCTGCGCCGCCAGTTCACCATGGTACTGCAGGATACCTGGCTCTTTGACGGCACTGTATTCGAGAACATCGCCTACGGGCGTGACGGCGTAACGCGCGAGGACGTGGAACAGGCCGCCAAAGCAGCCCACATTCACGACATGATCATGTCTCTCCCGCAGGGCTACGATACCATTGTCACCGGAAGCGGCAACAGCATCTCCAAGGGCCAGAAGCAACTGCTGACCATTGCCCGCGCGATGCTGATCGACTCCAGCATGCTGATTCTCGACGAGGCCACCTCCAACGTTGACACGCAAACAGAACGCCGCATTCAGGACGCAATGCTTCAGCTGATGCACGGGCGCACCTGCTTTGTCATCGCTCACCGCCTGTCCACCATCACCGGCGCCGACTGCATCCTTGTGATGGATCAGGGCCGCATCGTTGAGAGCGGCACCCACCAGGAGCTGCTTGCAAAGGGCGGCACCTATTACGAACTGTATCATGCACAGTTTGACAATCCCAACGATGCAGCATAAACCCAGTGCCATTCATCCCATAGGATTACCGATACACCAAAGGCGCGGCCACCCGGATTAACTCCGGAATGCCGCGCCTTTAGCTATGTGGATGTTTTGTTCTTACCAGGTCGCCTTCATGGCCTGAGCCTCGCACGCTGCGTGGTCTTCGTCCACACGATCGCTGCCGTGGGTCTTGCTGCCATAGAAGTGCAGGCAGAACTGGCCGTCAAAGTTGTTGTTCGGGATGGTATCGCTGCCGTGGGGCTCGGAGTAAATGGACGCTGCATACACGTGGCCATTATAGAGCACCAGCATCGGACGACGGCGCCAGGAGTATTCGCCGCCATTGATTGCCTTCAGGACAGCTGTATCAGCCGCAGTCAGCGGCTCCGCGTCCAGATGGCTGCTGCCCGCCTGACGCTTCGCCATAAAGGTCTTGCCGGTACGGACGTCCTTCACGGTAAAGATGGCGCCGCGCGGGATGCGGGCCGCACCGCCGTTGAACCAGTCCAGACGCTCGGTCACGTACTTCGAAGAACTGCCCGAAGAAGAAGAACTACTGGAACTGCCCGAAGAAGAACCGCTGGAGCTGCCCGAAGAAGAGCTGCTGGAACTATTGGAAGAAGAACTGCTGGAGCTGTTCGCAGCAGCCTTGGCAGAGGAGCTGTACAGCTTCTTGATTGTCGCGGGCCCAGCAATACCGTCAGCCTTCAGGTTGTTGCGTTTCTGGAACGCCTTCACCGCGTCAGTCACCTGACTATCGTACTTTCCATCAATAGAATGATTGAAGTACCCCAGCGCACGCAGACGCGTCTGCAAAGCCTTGACTTTTGTGCCGGTCATGCCGGGACGCAGGGTACCGTCAGAACTGCTGGAAGAACTGCTGGAGGAGGAACTGCTGCTTGAGCTGGAAGACGAGCTTGAGCTGCTGGAAGATGTGCTGGTGCTTGCCTTCCTGGCAGAGGAGCTGTTCAGCTTCTTCAGCGTTGCAATACCAGCAATGCCGTCGGCAGAGAGGTTATTGCGGGCCTGGAACGCCTTCACCGCATCGCGGGTCAGTGCGCCGTAATAGCCGGTGCAGGTTCCATTGAAGTAACCCAGCTCCTTCAGACGCTGCTGCAGCGCCTTGACAGAGCTGCTGCGCACACCGTACTGCATGCTCTTGCTGGTATCGACCTTGGTGGTGGTCGTGGTACTGCTGCTGGAAGATGAGGTCGTGGCAGACGCATTGGTTCCGGCAGCAGCCTTGGCAGAAGAGCTGTTCAGCTTCTTCAGCGTTGCGGGACCGGCAATGCCGTCCGCCGTCAGGTTATTGCGCTTCTGGAACGCCTTCACGGCATCGGTCACCTGACTGTCGTACTTCCCGTCGACGGAATGCTTGAAGTAGCCAAGCTCACGGAGACGATTCTGCAGCGCCTTGACCTTGGAACCGGAATCGCCGGGGCGCAGCGTACCATCATCCTCGTCATTCTTGGCGGAGGAGCTGCTGCTTGTGCTCGCCGAGGTGCTGGCGCTCGCCTTCTTGGCAGAAGTACTGTACAGTTTTTTCTGCGTCGCAGGACCGGCAATACCATCCACCGTCAGGCTGTTGCGCTTCTGGAACGCCTCCACGGCTTCCTCCGTAGCGGCGCCAAAGTAGCCGGTGCAGCTTGCGTCGAAGTAGCCCAGCTCCTTCAGGCGCTCCTGCATCTTCTTCACGTCATCGCTGCGGTCGCCCTTACGCAGGGTCTCGTATTCATCGCTTGCGTTGGACACAGCACCGGAAACCTTGACGTATCGCGCCATGACATAGCCGGTATAACGGCCATATTTGACCTTATACCAGCTGCCGTCCTGACTGATGATCTCCAGCTTTGTGCCGCGCGAAAGCGTCTGCAGAGCATCGCTCTTGGTTGACATTTCCTCACGCAGGACAAGGGACGTGACATTGACCGTGGCTGTCGCCGCCAGCGCACTGGTAGTCACCAGCGCAAGGAACACCGTCAGCAGGCACGCAACGAGGCAGCGTTTGCAAATACGGTTCATGAGAAAACATCTCCTTTCGAAGAATAATATATTACAATTCTGTTTCATTGTCAATCAAAAGAAGCGATTGTTTACAATGATGACATAAAATGGTTCTACATAATCCAAGATTCATTGAGTCCAAGTTTATTATATAATAATGTAGCGGATATGTAAAGCGAAAAATGGAAAAAAATTTGAGATTCGCTATTGACAAGAACTCCGGGGAATGCTATAATCATCAAGGTTTTGAAGAAACCTGTGCCGTAGACAGCCGGTACCCGCAAGGGTTTAATGGAGCAAACGCTCTGCCTGCCGAGGTGTAATGGATATAGCATTGCTTTGCTCATCCCTTGCACCTGTTGCAAGGGTTTTCTTTTACTCCCAAACCGTTAAGGAGGTGCAAGAAGAAATGAGCAAGGTGCACGAGATCAAGCCCGAGAAGGTAGCAGTAGTTGCTGATATCGTTGAGAAGCTGAAGAATGCGCAGTCCGTGACCATCTGCAGCTACAGCGGTCTGACTGTTGAGCAGGTGACCAATCTGCGCAAGCTGTGCCGTGCCGAGGATGTTGCCTATGTCGTGCTGAAGAACCGTCTGGTTCTGCGCGCGCTGAACGAGGTCGGCATCACCGGTCTGGACGATCTGCTGAATGGCCCCAACGCCTTCGTGTTCTCCATGAAGGACGCCGTTGCCGGCCCCCGCGTGATCAACGAGTATATCGAAAAGAACAAGCTGCAGAGCCTGAAGATCACCGGCGGTATCCTGGAAGGCAAGGCCATCGATGTGGCGACCGTCAAGTATCTGGCAACTCTGCCCAGCCGCGAGGTCATGCTGGCCCGTCTGCTTGGCTGCATGTCCAACACCGTTGCGAGCTTCGTCCGCGTTATCGACGCGTACCGCAAGAAGCTGGCCGGCGAGGAGTGAGGGTCTTCGACCTGAACAACGCTGCCTGAAAGCAGCATAAGGGGATAGCTCCCCTACCCTAAACAAAACATTTACTAAGGGTCAAAGACCCCACCGAAAATAGGAGGAACATCAAAATGACTCATGCTGAGATCATTGCCGCCGTCGAGTCTATGACGGTGCTGGAGCTGGCCGATCTGGTCAAGGCCATGGAAGAGAAGTTCGGCGTTTCCGCCGCTGCTACCGCTGTTGTCGCGGGCCCCGCTGCTGCTGCTGCCCCCGCCGCTGAGGAGAAGACCGAGTTCGACGTCGTGCTGAAGGGCTTCGACGCCGCCGCCAAGCTGAAGGTTCTGAAGGTCATCCGCGAAGTGTGCGGCCTGGGCCTGAAGGAAGCCAAGGACTTCGTCGAGTCTGCCGCTTCTGCCCCCAAGACCGTCAAGGAAGGCCTGTCCAAGGAAGACGCCGACAAGCTGGCTGCCCAGCTGAAGGAAGTCGGCGGCGAAGTCGAGATCAAGTAATCTCATTCGTCCTAAAGACGCTTCACAGAGGGTGCTCGAAAGAGCATCCTCTTTTTTATGTATACACAACGCCCCGACCAGTGCTTGACCGGCCGGGGCGTTGCATTGTGTTACTTTATTTCTTCCAGCCGCACATTGCCGCTGACAGTATTCACGCTGATGCGGCAGCTTTCATCACCGCACACGTATTGGTTCTTGTTTTTACCGATCATGGGAAAGGATCCGGTTACGCTGCCGCTGACACTATCAATCTCAGCGACAAAGCCTGCACCGTCGGGCATGCCGATCCTCACGCTGCCGCTGACAGAATCGGCTATGATTTTATCCGGCGTGTTCTTCAGTGTGATATCAAGATTGCCGCTGACAGACGCCATCTCTACCTTACGCACATGTGCGTTGGTTACCATCACTTTGCCGGAAACGGTATTGATTTCCATGCTTTCAGCTTCGACGCCCTCTGCGTCTACCACTGAGGATACAACATTGATCTTCATTTCCGCCAGGCACAGAGCCTTGGGCAGCGTCACAGTCAATTCCTTATCCAGGCTGGGGACATTTCTCAGACCAGCCGCGGCGTATTGTACAATCAGCTTCTTGCCGTCCAGATACCAGTGCAATTGCTGGTCCTTTGACAGCTTGCGATCTGATCGTTCGGACAGGCTGACACCCTCGCTGTCGTGGTATGCAACACATACCTTGCCATCCACCCAATTGATCTCAATCTCCTCCACCTGACCGGTGACCGCACTGCCGCCAGCCGTATACGCTTCGCCGTTCTGATACGTATAGCTGCCGGTGCTGCAGGCAACCAGCAGCAAACACACCGCCATCAACAGGACAAGAGCTGTTTTCTTCATAAAACGATTCTCCTCTTTCGCTTCACATTCGGGAGAGCACTTCTCGTTCCCTCCAACGGTACAAAGATTAGCATATTCTGCACAGAAATACAAATAGAGCAGGATTACAAGAAAATGAGAATCTGATGAGCCCGCCTGTCAACAAAAAAGCAGCTCCCCCATCAAAGGGAGCCGCATAGCAGCTTACTTCTTATCCTTCTTCTTGAACAGGTACTCATCGACCTTCTTGACGATCTCGTCGGAAATCTTCCTCTCAATCGGGAACACCTTCGCGCCGTCCACGCGCTTTGCGAACATCAGCGCCTGCTGGAGCGTGATATCCAGCGCATCAGCACTCAGGTAGCCGCTCTTGAGATTATCGCGGCGGTCATGGATGTAGCCCGCGCCGGGAGGGCCAAAGCGCACGAGGTTTACCGCGGGCACGCCCTTGTCCGCGAAGGGGATGCAGTCGGATGAGTAGATGTCCAGCTTCACGTCGCAGGCGATGCCAGCTTCACGCATGAGGGCGTCCACATAGCCCACAGCTTTCTCGGTGGCCAGCACAGGCGCGCCGTTCTTGCCGAGGATAGGGGCTGCAACGTCGATGTTGATCATCAGCACATGCTTGCTCAGCTCATCCTCATGAGCCTTGACCCACGCCTTGGAGCCCAGCAGGCCCTGCTCCTCAGAGCCGTACCAGTTGAATTTCATCGTGCGGACGGGCTTTTGCTCGGCAAAGTAGCGCAGCAGCTCCATGATAATAACCGAACCGGACATGTTGTCATATACGCCAGTGGAGAAGTAAACGCTGTCAAAGTGCGCGCCGAAGGAAATGATCTCATCCGACTTCTCCGTACCCTCGATCACCGCACAGACATTGCGGCTGGTTCCCTCGTAATCCTCTGCTGTCAGCTCGATATGCATCTTCTTTGCGCCGCGGCGGACGATCTCAGCAGCATCCATCGTGCGCAGATGCAGCGCCGTACACGCACCGACCTCCTCAGTCAGCGTCTCCCGGAGCTTTCGAATGTCGCAGTCGGTTTCGCTGCGGCGGTCGAGGGTCGTGCCGTCGAAGGTCAGAATTGCGCTCACGCCAGCCTTCATCAGCTTTTCATAAATCTTTTTGCCCAATCGGCCGTTGACCATAACAACCTTACCCTTGACATTGGCAAGGTGCACATCTTCCGCGCCCTCGGCATAGTAGAATTCAAGATCGACGCCGCCCTCTGGCGTGGACAGTCCGCGCTCATAACCAGTGCACTCATATTCCTTGACATAGGGCTCGGTCACAACCAGCTTGGCGTGGGACACACGGCCGCAGGCAACGGAGAATTCCTCGATATGCGCCTGAGCGCCGGTAGACTGGGCGACCTCCAGCAAGCGCTCAGCCGCCTTCTTCTCGGCATCGGAGCAGCTGACGCGTTCATAGGCCAGCTCCTTCAGGAGCGAAAACGCGCGATGGGCAGAAACCTTCATAAACAACGAACCTCCTCACGTTTTTCGACATTATACCCCCGATAGACCGAAATAGCAAGGGGAACGCAATCGTCAGCCACCGCTGTTCTCACTTTATGAGCGCATTTTCCGCAGCTCGGCCGTGTACAGTCGCTTTTCTTCTGCCAGCTCTCCATCATCCCTTTCTGATCTCATATTCTATCATCGCTTGCAAACAGCGCGGTTTGTGCTATGATAGATACAGCATATATTCTGGAGGAATCAGGCAATGCCAAAGCTGATCATGGATCATCCCGCAAGAGACTTTACCGAATCGCTGCTCATCGGCAACGGACGTCTTGGTGCATGCGTATACGGCGAGAAGCTCCGGGAACAGCTGGTGCTCAATGAAAGCTCCGTCTGGAGTGGCTGCCGACAGGAAGCAGATCGGCCGGGCGCGGTTGATACTCTGCCGGAGATTCGCCGCTTGCTGCGCGAAGGCCAAAATTACGAGGCACAGCAGCTTTTCAGCAAGCATTTCACCTGTACCGGTAAGGGGACCCATTATGCCCATGGTTCCGACGTGCCCTTTGGCTGCTATCAGACGCTGGGACGGCTCGTCATCTCATGGTTTCAGGCTGTTTCCTCCGGCCGTCCGGACACGGAAGGCATCACGGATTATCGGCGCGAGCTTGATCTGGATAATGCCATGGCGACTGTTTCCCTGCGAAACTGGGGATACCATTACCGCCGGGAATACATCGTCTCCCGTGAACATGAAGCCGTTTATGTGCACCTGACCTGCTCCGAATCCGGGCAGATCGACTGCGCTGTCGGGCTCGACAGAGACGAACGCTTTGAGGTACATCCGCTTGACGGCATGCCAGGCCTGTGCATGTCCGGTCAGCTTGCGGATGGTATGGACGGCGACAGCGGCGTACGATTCGCCTGCATGCTGACTGTCAGAACAAGGGGCGGACGCGTGCGTCAGGAGTCCCAGAGAGTGGTAATCAGCGGCGCAGACGAAGCCTGGCTGATTGTGACCGCCCGCACAGATCTGTCAGGCTTCATGCACCTGAAGGGCGGCGACGCTGTCATCCATGCACTTCAGGACCTGAAAAAGGCTTCGTCCGCTCCATGGCAGGACATTCTTGCTGCTCACGACGCATGGTACGGCCCGCAATACCGCAGCATGACGCTCTCCCTCGCCTCACCTGATACACCGGAGCGAACCACGAAAGAGCTGCTTGACGAAGCGATCGCAGGCCGTATCTCACCGGAGCTGATCGAAATGTATGTGCAGTACGCGCGCTACCAGATGATCTGCTGCTCCCAGCCGGACAGCCTCCCGGCCAACCTGCAGGGCCTGTGGTCCGATGAGATCCTCACGCCCTGGAACGGTGACTGGCACCTCAACGCCCAGCAGATGATCTACTGGCTGGTGGAAAAGGCCGGACTCTCTGATTGCCACATCCCCTATCTGAAGCTGACAGAAGCGCTGGTTGCTCCCGGACGCAAAACGGCAGGCACATACTACGGCGCGCGGGGCTGGCTTGTACACACCTGCACAAATCCGTGGGGCTTCACATCCCCCTGCGAGGACGCATCCTGGGGTTCGACGACCGGAAGCCCCGCATGGCAGTGTCATCATCTTTGGGAGCACTATCTGTACACCCTTGACCGTGATTATCTGACATGGGCTTATCCCATCATGCAGGAGGCCATGCTGTTCTATATGGACAACATGGTAGAAAACGAGCGCGGTCAGCTGATCACCTCGCCATCCTCCTCGCCTGAAAACTGGTTCCTTGATGACGAGGGACGCGAGTGCGCACTCTGCGAAGGGCCCGGCTATGACCGTGCACTGGTTCTGGCACTGGCGGAAGCTTGTCTGCAGGCCGGACGCATCCTTGGAGATACTTCCTCCTTTATCACGGAACTGCAAGATACCTGCCCCCGTCTCGCTCCCCTGGAGATCGCCTCCGACGGCCGCCTGATGGAGTGGGGCCGCGAATATCCGGAGCCCTACCCCTTCCATCGGCATCTCTCTCATTTGTGGGGTGTATATCCCGGCAATCTATTTACCCGCGAGGAGACACCCGAAGTCAGCACCGCTGCTGAAAAATCCCTGGTCGCCCGCGGCATGACCACTGCCGGATGGGCTGTCTCCTACCGAGGCTGCCTGTACGCCCGTCTGCGCATGGGCCAGCAGGCGATGCGCTGCTTCCATGCTGCCATGAAATACGCCACTGCATGGAACCTGATGAACCTCGCCTACCACTGCGACGAAACGCTCTCTGATCCCCCACAGATTGATCTTGCCAACTGCCGTTATCCCTTCCAGATCGACGGTAACCAGGGGACGGCAGCCATGATACTGCTGATGCTGCTGGATGACCGCATTGTTTTTTCCTCCGACAGCACAGTGACGGTTCATCTCTACCCGCTCGCCTGCCCCGTGCCTGAGATGCCCTGCGGCAAGGTCCACGGCATCCGGGCCAAGGGCGGGGTATCCGTCAACATGGCCTGGCAGGACGGCCGCGTAACCCATCTTGCATACACCGCGCCGGAAGGCGTTAAGGTCGTAGTACATGGCTTTGATATGTAACATATCTTTCATCCGTTCACTTGTTTCACTTGCATTTCGCAGGTATTTCGTCTATAATAAGCTGTATGCGTATGCACACTACCACAACGCAAAGGAGTATGTCCCATGCCTACGGATATCGAAATCGCACAGGCTGCCAAACCGCAGCGCATTGATGATATAGCTGCCGCCGCCGGAATTCCCGAGGAGGCGCTCTACCCTTATGGCCGCTATGTTGCCAAGGTTGATCCGCTGAAGATCGCAGGCGATGCAAAGGCAAAGCTGATCCTTGTCACCGCTATCAATCCCACACCCGCCGGCGAGGGAAAAACTACCGTTTCCGTGGGTCTTGCTGACGGCATGACCAAAATCGGCAAGAAGGCCATGCTGGCCCTGCGCGAGCCCTCTCTGGGCCCGGTCTTCGGCATGAAGGGCGGCGCCACCGGCGGCGGACATGCACAGGTGCTGCCCATGGAGCAGATCAACCTGCACTTCACCGGCGATCTGCACGCCATCACAGCCGCCAACAATCTGCTGGCCGCCATGGTGGACAATCATATCCAGCAAGGCAACAAGCTTGGCATTGATCCCAGGCAGGTGAGCTGGCGGCGCTGTCTTGACGTGAACGACCGTCAGCTGCGCAGCATCGTCAGCGGCCTCGGCGGAAAAGCCAACGGCACCCCCCGTGAGGATGGCTTTGACATCACCGCTGCCAGCGAGGTCATGGCAGTCTTCTGTCTTGCCCGCGATCTGAACGACCTGAAGGCACGCCTGTCCCGGCTGCAGGTAGCGCGTACCTACGCAGGCACGCCTGTCACCGCCGGTGACCTGAAGGCCGAAGGAGCGATGGCGGCGCTGCTTCGAGACGCAATTCAGCCCAATCTTGTCCAGACCATTGACGGCACGCCCTGCCTGATGCACGGCGGCCCCTTCGCCAACATTGCGCATGGCTGCAACTCCGTCATCGCAACCACCACTGCCATGAAGCTGGCGGACTATGTGGTAACCGAGGCTGGCTTCGGTGCTGATCTTGGCGCAGAGAAGTTCCTGGACATCAAGTGCCGTATGAGCGGTCTGTGGCCTGACGCCGTAGTCATCGTGGCGACCGTCCGCGCCCTGAAGAGCCATGGCGGCGTTGCCAAGGCTGATCTTGGCAAGGAAAACGTGGAAGCGCTCAAGGCTGGCCTGACGAACCTGCTGGCCCACATTGACCATGTCCGCAATGTTTGGAAGCGTCCCGTCATCGTAGCGATGAACCGCTTCATCACCGATACTGAAGCTGAGATGGCTGCGCTGCGCGAGGCCTGCGAAGCTGCCGGCGCGCCAGTGGAGATGTGCGACGGCTGGGCCAAGGGCGGCGACGGCGTCAAGGAGCTGGCTCAGCTTGTCTGCGATACCGTGGATGCACAGGAGAAATGCAGCCCCTCCTTTACCTATGCAGACGAGCTGTCTCTTGCGGACAAGATCCGAGCCGTCGCGACCCGGATTTACGGCGCAAAGGACGTCGTTTTCAACGGCAGCGTCCTCAAGCAGCTCGCTAATTTCGAAGCGGAAGGCTGGGCCAAAGCCCCTGTTTGCATTGCTAAAACGCAGTACTCCTTCTCTGATAATCCCAAGGCGCTGGGCGCGCCTACCGGCTATACGCTGACCATTCGTCAGGTTCGCCTGAATGCAGGCGCAGGCTTCATCGTGGCCTTTGCGGGCGACATCATCGCTATGCCGGGCCTGCCCAAGATGCCCGCCGCCGAGGGAATCGACGTAACCGAAGATGGCATGATCACCGGCCTGTTCTGATCCCGGCATTGATACTCCCTTCGCAGCTGCGGAGGGAGCTTTCTTTTGAGGAGAGCAGAAGGTTTTCCACGCTGCCTCCGCCGGCATGCATGCAGCATGCTTATGCGGTGGAAACCTGCCTCATCATCTCCCTTTTTTCGCGCTTTCAGACGCGCAAAATGTAAAAACGTATCGCTTCCCCCTTGCAGGGTTTCCATCATGATGGTATAATATGAAGGTGTATATTCAGGCCAACCGGCCTTTAACATGGAAGGATGAACGCGCTATGAAGCGAGTATTGGCATGGCTGCTTATGTTGTGCATGATGATTCCCCTTATGCCCCTCACTCTGGCTGAAGAGGAGGAAGAGGAAGAACCTGCCGCGCAGGAAGAGGTTCTGCTGACAGATCCCAACATCGTCCTGTTCAGCGACAACAATCTGCCCATTCCAGTCGGTCCGCAGTATCCCGATCTGACGCTGGACGACTTCGATAAGAAGTCCCCTGCGATCTACACCTGCCGGATGAAGGGCAATACCAGCGGCTATACTCAGCGCAGCATCACGTCCGAAAAGGTGTTTGACAAGATCACTGTGACCGGCACCCTTGATATTCTCTATGTTGATCCGCTCTGGGTCATCGTGCGTCACAAGGGGAATCTGGCCTATGTGAAGCGTCACCGCATCACCAATGTCGAGCCCGTCGATTCCGAAGCCATCCCTCCCTACGGCGTGCAGAAGCACCAGTATGTCGCCAAGACAGCCGATACTGCGGAGGTTCGTGTATCCATGAGCCACGAGGACAAGTGCTGGGCTATCCTCAAGCCCGGTACGACGCTTTCTATCTGGCGGATCTGCGGTGAGTGGGCTGTGGTGAATTACTGGCGCACCTACGGCTACATTCATATCAGCGATCTGACCGATCTGGTCATGGTTTCCCCCACCGATCAGGCGCTTAACAGCGATTCCCCCATTGCTGCCTATACCTCTTATTACAAGATGGTGAACACGGAATCCAACGCCAACCGCCTTGTGAACATTGACGTGGGCATCACCCGCATGAGCGTCGTTCTCCAGCCCGGCGAAAGTTTCGACTGCAACAAGCAGATGGGTCCGTACAAAAAGGCTGTCGGCTACCTCGAAGCAGGTATCCTCAATGACGGCGAAGCGGACACCGGCATTGGCGGCGGCACCTGTCAGGTTTCCTCGACCATTTATAACGCGCTGCTTCAGCTGCCCGGCGTGAAGATCCTTCAGCGCCGCGCTCACGGCGACAACGGCGCTCCTTACCTGCCCCACGGCGTGGACGCGGCTGTCGGCAATTCCGAGCTGAACCTGCGCTTCCGCAATGATTATGACTTCCCCATCCGCCTGGAGGGTCACACCAATTACGATGGTGCGCTCTGCTGGCTTATCTACCGCGCCGACGATGCGGCTGTGTCCGCTTCTGCCGAGTGAGGCTGTATCAGCATTTGACCCAGTGCAGGTTTCTGTACCGGGTCAATCGCTTTATTGCGAGATGTGAGATCAACGGAGACGATGTTTCCGTCCATGTGAAAAACACCGGCCGCCTTTCCGAGCTGCTGCAGCCCGGCGCAGTCGCGTACGTTGAACAATCCGACAGCCCTTCCCGCAAGACGGCATATGATCTGGTTGCAGTGGAAAACCGCGGATATGTGGTAAACATCGATAGCCAGGCGCCCAACCGGATCGTCCGTGAATGGCTTGAACAGGGCGGCTGGGGGGTAGAGCTTGAGGAACTGCGCAGCGAATACACATGCGGCGATTCCCGCTATGACTTTACTTACCTCCGCCGCGGCATCCGCGGCTTGATCGAGGTCAAAGGCGTGACGCTCTTTGATGACAACGGTATGGCATTCTTTCCCGATGCGCCCACCGAACGCGGCGTAAAGCATCTGCACGGCCTTATACAGGCTGCCCAGAAAGGGATGGAATGCGGCGTATGCTTCGTTTTACAAAGAGAGGGCGTGATGGGCCTGAAGCCCAACGACCTCACGCACCCCGCCTTCGGCGATGCGCTTCGTGCCGCTGCCGCCGCTGGCGTTCGCATTGAGGCCGCCGTCTGTCATGTAACGCCGGACAGCGCGTCCATCACCCACACCGTACCAGTATTCCTGTAACATCCCCCGCAAAGGAGTGACGCCCATGAAGCGCATTGTCCCCTTCCTGCTTACTCTGCTGCTGATCCTTTCCGCATTGCCTGCCATGGCCAAGGGCGAGGAGGTTATCCCGCCCCAGTGGCCCGTTCCGGAGTATGTGACGCAGCTGCTGGAAATCGCCACAGCAGAGATCGGCTACAAAGAAGGCGACCATGGCTATACCAAATACGGTGAGCGCTGGGGTGACCCTTATGCACAATGGTGCGCAGAATACCTGTGCTGGTGTGTTGATATGGTGGACAAAACCTACGGCACCAGCCTGCTCCATAACGTCTATCCGCTTTATTCCGGCCAGAACACTGGTAAGAAGTGGTTCATCAATCAGGGCCGCTACATCGCCCGCAACGGCAACCTGGAAGACTGGGGATATCAGTGGTTCAAGGGAGCTGACAGCTTCATCCTGGCGGGAGAATATATCCCTCAGCCCGGTGACTGGGTGTTTTTCACCTGGACGAGCGATACCGATACAGACCACGTCGCCATGGTTGAATACTGCACCCGCGATGCTGCCGGAAATGTAAAGCTGCACTGTCTCGAGGGCAACAATCCCAACACCGTAGCCCGTGCAACCTACGACATCAGCAATAAACGCATCCTCGGATACGGCACGGTTCATGACGTTGCTGACTGGACCATGCGCAGCGGTAACTCCGGCGCAAAGGTCAAGGCACTGCAGGAACGCCTGATCTATCTCGGCTGGCTGCCTGAAGGCAGTGCGGACGGTGTTTACGGCACAGCCACTGCAGAAGCAATCCGTGCCTATCAGGCTGCTCATGGCCTTCGTCAGCTTGGCATTGCCAATCTTGAAACACAGGCCGCTCTCGAAAAGGATTATGAAGCTGAGCGGGAAACTGATCCCAACGTCTGGGGCATCATAGACGATGAGGATTGGGACTGATTCCCGTTATCCCCCCTCTTCCTGAAACATTACCCCGCAACGCAACAAAGGAGGCCTTCCCCATGGATCCGATCTATGTATGCGGCCATCGTAATCCCGACACGGATTCCGTCGTGTCAGCAATGGCTTATGCGGCACTGCACAATGCCCTTGGCGATAATGAATATGTCGCCGCCATGCTGGGGCATCCCAACGACGAAACCCGTTTCCTGCTTGACCGTTTTGGCTTCACCGATCCGATCATCCTCAATACCGTCCGCACGCAGGTGCGTGATATTGATTACGACCGTCCGCCGAACATCGGCGCCAACGTGCCAATCAGTCATGCATGGGAGATTCTGCACGCCAATACAAACCTGTCTGCCGTACCTGTCACCCATGAGGATGGCAGGCTCTTTGGCATGCTCACTGCCGGCGGTATTGCCGAGAGTGACATGGAATCCATCCACCGGCCCTTTGTAGAAGCTGTGCCTGTGTTCAATCTGCTCTCAGCGCTGGAAGGACATATTATCAACAACGAGGAAGATACCTTTGACGTCATCTCCGGCGAGGTGACCATTGCTCTTCCCTCCTCCGGCGGCTGCCTGCGCGGCGTGAAGGAAGGCAGCATCGTCATCTGCGGTCAGCAGGAGGATGTGGTTGAAGAGGCGCTGAAGCGGAAGGCGTCCTGCATCATCATTTGTCAGGGTTCGCTCCCGGAGAAGTACATGGGGCTGTCCAGCAGCACATGCATCATCGCCACGCCCTGCGACGCCTATCGCGCGGCACGCATGATCTATCAGTCCATTCCCGTACAGCGCATCGCTCAGACTGAAGGACTGGTATACTTCCACCTTAACGATTATATCGACGATGTTCGCGATACCGTCCTGCAGAGCCGATATCGCTCCTATCCGATTCTTGACCACCGCGAACGCGTGGTAGGTACGCTGAGCCGTTACCACCTGCTCCGGCCGCGCCGCAAGCGTGTGGTGCTGGTGGATCACAACGAAAAGAGCCAGTCCATCCCTGGCCTTGATCAGGCGGAAATTGTCGCCATTATTGATCATCACCGGCTGGCAGATGTGCAGACGGGCGCTCCCGTTTTTATGCGCAACGAGCCTGTAGGCTCCACAACCACCATCGTGGCCACCATGTTCCAGGAACGCGGACTGCTGCCGTCGGAGAAGATGGCGGGCCTGATGGCTGCGGCGATTCTGTCAGACACGGTGCTGTTCAAGTCCCCGACCTGCACGCCCCGTGACCGCCGCATGGCAGAACGTCTGGCACGCATTGCAGGCATTGATCTGGAGACGCTGGGCCGGGAGATGTTCTCCGCCGGAACCAGTTCTGAAAAGCCAGTCGATGAGCTGCTTCGCACCGACTTCAAGGAATTCCACATCGCCGGACATGATCTGGGCATTTGCCAGATCACCTGTCTGGACATCGACAGGATGCTCACCCGGCTGCCGGAACTGTTTCCTGCCATGGAGAAGCAGAAGGCCCTCAAGGGTTACGATATGCTGCTGATGATGCTCACCGACGTGCTGCGCTGCGGCACGGAGCTGGTTTTCCTGGGAGAGGAGGAGGCCGTAAAGCAGGCCTTCAGCACTGGGCCGATTGTGGATCACCACGTGTTCCTGCCTGGTGTCGTCAGCCGTAAGAAGCAGATCGTACCTGCGCTGGCGGCCCTGTGGGGGTAAGCGTCATGCGTTTTACTTTCCTGCGTCGCATGCTGACGCTGGCACTGTGCCTTCTGTTCCCCATGTCTGCGCTGGCAGACGGCGTTCGCTTCTGCGTATCTGCCGATATGGATCCCGTGCAGTATTCCGAGGAGCTTCAGCCCCTGATGAAAGGGATTTCCGCCCTGATGGACACTTCGGAAATCCAAGGAACCTTCATCACTGACGGCAGCAGCTTTGATCTTTTGGCTGAGCTTGTAATACCTGATGGTGAGGACGCTCTCCGCACAGATCTGCATCTTTGGGGCGTTGATTCTCACTGGGGCGTCGATTCCTCCCTGCTGGGGCATACGTCCCTGATGATCAATCATCTGGCGCTGCTGGAATTTGGCGTAAAAACCTACAATCATCTGGGTTTTCCCCTTCAGCGCGCCTGCCTGCTGGTTCCCTACGCACACACCAGCGCATGGGATGCACTCCGGCCGTCACTGTCTCCGTTACTGCCCCCAGAGAACGGTGAGCGTCACATCGCCCTGGCGGAGCTGCAGTCGTTGTGCACCGCCATTGCGGAGCTGGCGGAAACTGATCGTACCATCCGCTGCTGGATCGAAGCCATCGGCATTGAATCGGGCGCAGATATGATGATCACAGAAGCCCTTTGGGCGTTGCCCACCGCATTGGAATCGCTTTGTCCGGAGGGACTGACCGTCCTGCGCAGCGATGATTGCCTGACATGGATCGGCGGCGATACGACATTCCTGAGCCTGTCGACCGAGGAACGCACCACCAGTCTGACCCTTCATCTGCCCGGTCTTGGCACCGTTGGCGCCAGCATTCGGGATGACCTGACGATCCTGACTGGCACGCTGACCATTGAATCCGTTATTCTTTCTGCTGACGCTGCCTTTTCCCTGCCCACTTCCCTGCCCGTGACGCTCCCCTTCTTCCTGACGCTCAATGCAGATGGTCTGCTTGTCGGCGAACAGCCGGTGCACATTGTGCTGGAGGGCGAGGCTCACGGTAATACACTGACCATCCGGCAGATGCTTCCCGATCTGTCCCGTACGATGATGACCATCAGCGCTGTGCTGACGCCGTTTGAACCGGATAGCCTGCCCTCATACACCGCATCCGACATCAATGGCGTAAATGTGCTCTCCTCCACCGGTGATTCTCTGCACGCGTTGATGGCGCAGATCAAGGCGCCGATGCTGACCGGACTTTTCCGCCTTGTTGCCACCGCTCCCGCAGAAACCTGCCAGGCAGTAATGGATGTGCTGGAAGACAGCGGCATCCTTGGTTTGCTATCCGACGCAATGATGGGCGCCTCCAATGAATATTGACACGCCTTTGAGGCTGCTGCACGCATTTTGCAGCAGCCTTTTTTATGTTTCTGAAGAACTTTCCTTTCATTTTTCTCATAATCAATCGCAAGCTATTGACACCATGCGATTGATCGCGTATAATGCATGCTGGATAGAGGATTCCATGAGAAAGGAGATCAGATCATGGACAAACCCATTGCAGGCTACGGCTGGTTCATCAAGCGGATCGACAACGCGCTTGAAAAGGAAGCCAACGGGAACCTGCAGGCACTCAATCTGACCATGCAGCAAAACCGGGCGTTGATTCTGCTGGCCCATGCAGACGAGCATACCTTGACGCTCAAGGAGCTGGAGGAACGCTTCGGCGCAGCCCAGTCCACCGTGGCAGGACTGATATCGCGTCTGGAGAAGAAGGGCCTTGTGGAGGGCACGACCGACCCGGCCGACCGGCGCGTCAAGCGCGTACGGTTGACCGACGAGGGCATGAAGCTCCATCTGACCAGCCGGCAGAACATCATCGCCTCCGAGGAACGGCTGACCTCGCTGCTATCCGAGGATGAGAAGCAGATGCTGCTCGTTTGTCTTCGCAAGGTCTATGAGGCCGTCAAGTAACCCATGTATCACGATGTGAAAGGATGATCTTATGCTGAAAACCCTTGCTTCCCACATCAGGCAGTATAAGCGCTCAGCCATCCTCACGCCCATCTGCGCCGCAGGTGAGGTCGTGATGGAAGTGTTGATTCCGCTGGTGATGGCCCGGCTGATCAACGAGGGCATCGCCAAAGGCGATATGAACGCGCTGATCAAGTATGGCCTGATCATGATGGGGCTGTCGCTGGTGAGCCTGTTCTTCGGCGTGGCTTGCGCACATCTGGCCAGCCATGCATCCTCCGGCTTTGGCGCGAATCTGCGCGACGCAATGTATACCAACGTCCAGCGGTTTTCCTTCGCCAACATCGACAAGTTCTCCACTGCCGGACTTGTCACCCGCATGACCACGGATGTAATGAACATCCAGAACACCTTCCAGATGATCACCCGCATCGCTGTGCGCGCACCGCTGTCGCTGATCTTCTCGCTGGTCGCCGCGTTTTCCGTGTCGGGCGAATTGTCAGTGATATTCCTTGTGGCAATCGTTGTGCTGGCAATCGCGCTGTCCTTCATCATCAAGAACGCATCGAAGCTGTTCAATCAGGTGTTCAAAAAGTACGACGCGCTGAACGCCTCCGTACAGGAAAACGTCGGCGCAATCCGCGTGGTGAAGGCATTTGTCCGCGAGGATCATGAGAATGAGAAATTCCGCAAGGCGGCAGGCGGCGTCTACGATCTCTTCGTCAAAGCAGAAAAAATCATCGCCTTCAACGGGCCGGTCATGAACCTGACGGTGTATGCGGTTGTTCTGCTGCTTTCCTGGTTTGGTGCGCACATGGTAGCCGAGTATAATCCTGCGCTGGGCCTGGGCCTGCAGGAAGGCGACCTGACCGCCATGTTCGACTATGTCATGCGCATTCTGATGAACCTGATGATGCTGTCGATGATTTTCGTCAACCTGACAATGTCAGCCGCAGCAGGCAAGCGCATCGTCGAGGTACTGAAGGAGGAGCCGACGCTGACCAATCCCGAATCCCCTGTGATGGAAGTCCCGGACGGCTCCATCGACTTCAACAATGTGTCTTTCAAGTATCACACGGAGGGCTCCGGCGACGATATTCTCGAGAATATCGACCTGCATATCCGCTCCGGTGAAACGGTTGGCATCATCGGCGGCACCGGCTGCGGCAAGTCGACGCTTGTGAGTCTGATCTCCCGCCTGTATGATGTGACCGGCGGCAGTGTATGCGTAGGCGGCATAGATGTGCGCCAGTACGACATGGAAGCCCTGCGCAATCAGGTGTCCGTGGTGCTGCAGAAAAATGTCCTTTTCTCCGGCACTATTCTTGAAAACCTCCGTTGGGGCGACGAAAACGCCACTCTCGCAGAATGTCAGGAAGCCTGCCGTCAGGCCTGTGCGGACGAGTTCATCGAGCGTATGCCCGATAAGTACGATACCTTCATCGAGCAGGGCGGCACCAATGTTTCCGGCGGTCAGAAGCAGCGTCTGTGCATCGCCCGTGCACTGCTGAAAAAGCCCCGCGTACTGATCCTTGACGACTCCACATCCGCCGTCGATACTGCAACAGACGCCAAAATCCGCAAGGCCTTTGCAGCTACCATTCCCGGCACAACAAAGCTGATCATCGCTCAGCGCGTAGCCTCCGTGCAGGATGCAGACCGCATCATCGTCATGGAGGACGGCAAGGTTGCAGCCTTTGATACCCATGAGAAGCTGCTGGAGGGCTGCGAGATCTATCGTGAAATCTACGAGACCCAGACCAGTGGCTCCGGCGACTTTGATGAAACCAACAGTGACGAGGATATCAAAGCCTTTGATCCCGCAAAGGCCGCGGAAGCGAACCGTCCCGCCCCCGGCATGCCGCCATTCCCGCCCATGCCCGGCAAGAGCAAGAAGAAGGAGGTGCGTGCATAATGATGCGAGGACCCGGTCCCGGCCGCCGCGGCGCGCCTATGCCCCCCATGTCCATGAAGGGTCAATGGACTCTGCTCACACGGGTAATGAAGCTGGTCATGAAGCACTATGCAGTTCAGTTCGTCGTTGTGCTGGCGTGTATTTTTGCCGCGACACAGTGCATGCTGCAGACCTCCGTTTTCACCGAAGAGCTGTTCAACATCTACATCCCCGGCATCAAGGCGCAGACCCTGACCTTCAATGATCTTGGCATGCGGCTGCTGAAGCTGGCAGCCGTGCTGCTGATCGGCGTTGTGTGCAACTATGTACAGCAGCGCATCATGCTGGTCATCACGCAGGGTACCATGCTGCGTGTGCGTACAGATCTGTTCACCCACATGCAGTCCCTGCCCATCAAGTACTTCGATACCCATGCGCACGGCGACATCATGTCCATTTACACCAACGACGTGGACACGATGCGCATGCTCATCGGCCAAAGCTTCATTCAGGTCTTCAACAGCCTGATCACCATCATTTCCACGTTCTACCTGATGGTCACGATGTCCTGGCAGCTGACGATCCTTTCGATCGTCCTCATCGGCCTGACCATGATCATCTCGGGCAAGCTGATCGGCCTGTCCGGCAAGCACTTCACCGCTCAGCAGCAGAACCTTGGCAAGCTCAACGGCTATGTCGAGGAAATGATGAGCGGCCAGAAGGTCGTCAAGGTCTTCTGTCATGAAGAAAAGGCACTTGAGCAGTTCAAGCAGCTCAATGAAAGCCTGCGCGCCTCTGCCCACGAGGCCAACCGCTGGGCCAATACCATGGGCCCTATCAACAATAATCTTGGCCACATTGCCTATGTTATCTGTGCGATGGCTGGCGCGGCCATTGCTATCGGTTCTGCCGAACCGCTGACTGTGCTTGGTACGCTGATCGCCTTCCTGCAGCTGAACCAGCGCTTCTCTCAGCCCATTACGCAGGTTGCGCAGCAGATGAACTCCATCGTCATGGCCATGGCAGGCGCACGCCGCGTATTCGCGCTGCTGGATGCAGAACCCGAAAAGGATGAAGGCTATGTGGAGCTGGTCAACGCCAAGTACCTGCCCAATGGCGAGCTGGCCGAGAGCGAACACCGTACCGGAATCTGGGCATGGAAACATCCTCATAAAGCCGACGGCACTGTCACCTACCGTAAGGTCGAGGGCGGCGTAACCTTCGATGACGTTGATTTTGGCTATACAGATGAAAAGCAGGTGCTCCACAACATCAGCATGTACGCCATGCCGGGCCAGAAGATCGCCTTTGTCGGCGGTACAGGTGCGGGCAAGACGACCATCACCAACCTGATCAATCGCTTCTATGACATTCAGGACGGCAAGATCCGCTACGACGACATCAACATCAACAAGATCCGGAAGGCTGATCTGCGCAAGTCGCTGGGCATGGTGCTTCAGGATACGCATCTGTTCACCGGCACGGTACTGGATAACATCCGCTATGGTAAGCTGGATGCAACAGACGAGGAATGCATCGCCGCAGCCAAGCTGGCCAATGCCGACAGCTTTATCCGCAAGCTGCCGGATGGCTACAACACCATGCTGACCGGCGATGGATCGAACCTGTCACAGGGGCAGCGCCAGCTGCTTGCAATCGCCCGCGCAGCTGTTGCCGATCCGCCCTGCCTGATTCTGGACGAAGCGACCTCCTCCATCGATACCCGCACGGAGACGCTGGTGCAGCGCGGCATGGACGCCCTCATGAAGGGGCGCACAACCTTCGTCATTGCTCACCGTTTGTCCACAGTTAAGAACTCCGACTGTATCATGGTGCTTGAGCAGGGCCGCATCATCGAGCGCGGCACGCATGATCAGCTTATTGAGCAGCAGGGCAAGTATTACCAGCTGTACACAGGCAACGCGATCCAGCAGGCCTGATACGCCTGCGTCTCCTGATCAGCCCCTGCAATGGCACACGGCTTCAGGAATTCATCGAATAAAAAGCAGCGCCGACTCCCCCTTCAACGGGCCGAGTCGGCGCTGTTTTCACATGCTCCATTCCGATTTGCGCATTCCGGATTTCGAATTATCCTCATTCCTCTCCGATCCATTCGCCGTCAAAGACGAATTTCGCCGGGCCTTCCTGATACACATGGTTATCCTCAAAGCTCCACTCCAGTTCCAGCGTGCCGCCCAGCAGTTCCATGGACACATTGCGATCCGCACGGCCCGTCAGCACAGCTGCCACCAGCGATGCGCATGCACCCGTTCCACAGGCCAGCGTCTCGCCGGAGCCGCGCTCCCACACGCGCATCCGCAGATGATTGCGATCCACCACCTGCACAAATTCAACATTCGTACGATTGGGAAAAATGGGATGGTTCTCGATCAGCGAGCCGATTTGCTCCACGTCCATCTGGTCAGGATCCTTGACGAAGATGACGCAGTGCGGATTACCCATGGAGACGCAGTGAATCTCGTACACGCTGCTGCCGACGTTCAGACGATATCCCATGACAGTCGAACCAGGCAGATCAACGGGCACCTGATGAGGCTGCACCTCCGGCATGCCCATATCCACACGGACAGACTTCACCTTACCCTGCTGTACCTTCAGCTCCAGCTGCTTCAGACCACCGCCGGTCATCAGGCTGACAAGCGTCTTGTCCGTCAGGCCGCGATCATACACATATTTACCCACGCAGCGCACGCCGTTACCGCACATTTCGCTTTCGGAACCGTCGGAATTGTACATTTTCATCGCGAAGTCCGCAACCTCGCTGGGACAGATGAGGATCAGTCCGTCACTGCCCACGCCATAATGCTGGCGGCTCATCTTCACTGCCAGCCCCGAAGGATCAGACACGGACTCCTCAAAGCAGTTGACATATACATAATCGTTACCGATGCCGTGCATCTTGGTAAAACGCATACTCCGTCCTCCTCGACAAAAATCAGCTTTCATTATACCTGATTCTTCCCGATTCGTAAAGAAATATGCCGCAGAAAAACATGTTTTGTGCATGCAAAAGCTGCAAGGCCTAAGCCCTGCAGATGCATTCATTATGACGGGATGACCGCCACCATCTCCGGCTCTTCGAGGACAACATGATCCTCCTCAGTCGAAAACTCCTCCTGCGCCTGCCGCAGCTGACTGTTCAACTCCTGCAGACGGGTGATCCTGTTCTGAACACGCATGCCGGTCATCGCTTTGGACTTGTAGCGGTCGAACAAAGCGCGCACACCCATCGTCACCGGGATTGCCGCCCAGAAGCCCGCACTGGCTGCAACCACGCCGCCCACACCCAGCGCTGCACCCGTCTTGACCATGCGGAATGCTCCGTCCTGCATGCCGTTTCCTGCAGGCTTTAGACCCAGAATAACCTTTGTGCCTTCCTGCACTGCGATAATAGCAAACGGCAGCGCGCCGCATACGGAGCCGGTCAGCTCGGCCATCAATCCTGTTTCTTCCAGCAGTCCGCTGTCCACCACCAGCTCGTCCATAAATGTCAGACCCGTGGCAATGGCGTCAACCACCGTATCCCGCTGACGCTTGCGATAACCTTTGAGTATCTCCTGATAAGCTTTCATGGGTACCTCCCGAGATTACACAAACAGTTTCAGTATCGTAACCAGCAGCCATGTACCGCAGATAATGGAGGCAAGCAGTGTAACCCTGCTGATCATATCGCTGCCCAGCAGCGACAGCTTCTGCGGTTTAGCCTTTGCAGCATTTTCAATGGCGTCCATCCGGCGGCTCATTTCGTCCATGCGGTTCTTCATTTCCCTGCCCTGCTCGTCCAGCTGCCGCTCAAGCTCCGCATAATCCTGCTTCGACTTGTCATGCTGATTTTCCGCCTGGCGGATCAGTCCGTCGACAGCCTTGCGCAGCCGAGCCTGATCCTCGCAAAGCCCCTCGGCAACCAGCGTCATTTCCTGCGTGAATTGCTCAATCAGCTCATTTGTGTTATCGCCCTTTACTGCACGCAGCGCCTGATCCCATAAGGAGGGCTTCCCGGCCGGCGCAGGTTTTACGATCGTTCTTTCTTCTGCCATAAGTTTCACCTCTGAGTGCATTATACCATAACTTACGGTTCTGGCAAAGGTTTTTGTGCCGCTGCGGCACATTTCTAATGGAATGTTAATTGTTCAGTGCATGATACGCCGTGTCAGTGCAGGCTATGCACAAGCAGATTTTCGGTAATTTCGCCGGGATGATTGACAGAACCTGACCAATATGCTATCATTATTGTACAGGCTGGTAACGTTTTCAACCAGTAATACTGTGCCCGTTGGGGGCAGGAGGCTGCCATGAAGATCTACACCATCAAGGACATCGCCCGCAAGGCCGGCGTCAGCGTGACCACTGTATCCCGTGTGCTGAACAAGCGCCCGGACGTGAATCAGGCGACGCGCGAAAAGGTGGAACGCGTGATGGCAGAATGCCACTTTGTGGGCAACGCCAACGCACGCGGTCTCAAGCAGCCCGACGGCGATCTGATTGCCATCATTCTGCGTGGCCGGGATAATCCCTTCCTCAACGCGCTGGCTGAGGCAATGCTCCAGCATACGCAGGGGCTCGATGCATCGTTCCTGATGGAGTTTGTTGACGAACAGGCCGACGAGTTTCAGACCGCCCTGCGGCTCTCCCACGAAAAGCGCGTCAAGGGCTTCATTTTTGTCGGCGGCCGCATTGACGAACGCGCAAAGGTGCTGGACGGTATGGACAGCCCGATGGTTTTCACAACCATCAGCGCTGAAAACACTTCCTTTTCCCATGCTGCCAGCGTCTTTATCGACGACCGCGCCATGGGCTATCAGGCCATGAAAACCCTCATTGATGCTGGACATACCCGCATTGCGATTTTCGGCGGTATCCGGCAGGGCGACGACGGCTTTGCCAAACGCTACACAGGCGCCATGGACGCTCTTGCAGAAGCGTGCATTCCCTTTGATGACGAGCGTTTTGTACAGACGCGATTCTCCCTTCGCGGTGCATATGATACGGCACGCAGCTTCTTTGAATCAAAGCCGGACACCACAGCCGTTTTCGCCATGTCGGACACCATTGCCTTCGGCGTGATCCGCGCGCTGCAGGACATGGGCAAGAGTGTCCCGGCTGACGTGAGCGTCGTCGGCTTTGACGGCATCGAAATGAGTAAGTTTTTCATTCCTCGCCTGACCACCGTCGAGCAGCCCGTGGACGATATCGCCCGTGAAAGCGTACAGGTGCTTATGGACATGCTTGAACGCGGCGAGGAGCCCCGGCACATCATCGTGGACGCCAAGCTGCAGATCCGCGAATCCGTACAGTAACCCGATCGTCTCTTCCCCGCTTCTGATCAGGAAGCGGGCCTTTTTTGATGCATACCTTTTCCGCAAAGCGCTCATATTACCAGCAGACAAACCGCTTGTGAACAAGGAGGCACCCACATGAGGAAGCTGATGGCGATAATGCTGGCGCTGCTCCTGACAGGACTGACCGGCTGTACAGGCGCTGAGCCTGCACCCGACGCAGCCAGCCCGGAAATACCCCTGCGCGTGTGGGTCGGCGATAACGCCGATATCCCGTGGATGGAGCAGGTCATTGCTGATTTCAAGGCCGCTCACCCGGAGCGTACCTACCGCATCGAAATCGGCGTGCAGAATGAAGGCGACTGCGCAAAGGTGATTCTGAGCGACGTTGAAGCAGCTGCCGATGTATTCACTTTCGCAGACGATCAGATGACCAGCCTGCTCAACGCTGGTGCGCTGATGCCCCTCCAGGAGAATGCGCAAAGCATCCGCAATGCAAATACGCCGGAATCCGTCGAGGCCGCTACCGGCGTCGACGGTCAGCTTTACGCGTACCCTGCCACAGCTGATAACGGCTATTTTCTTTTCTACAACACTGATTATCTGTCCGAAAGCGACGTACAGACCTTCTCCGGTCTGCTGGACAAAGCGTCTGATGCTGGAAAGAAGGTCGCATTTCCCATGGCAAACGGCTGGTACTTCTATTCCTGGTTCAAGGGAGCGGGACTTGATATGCATCTTTCTGATGACGGTGTAACCAATGTGTGCAACTGGAATGCCGCCGATACTCCCATTACCGGCGCTGAGGTCGTCCAGGCTCTGCTGGATATCTCGGCGCACCCCGGCTTTATTGAAGCGGACAGCGATCCTTTTGTGGCAGGCCTGAAGGACGGAAGCATCATTGCAGGCGTATCAGGTACATGGAATGCCGCCGTGGCCGCTGAGAGCTGGGGCGACAGCTATGCCGCGGCTAAGCTCCCGACCTACACCGTTGACGGACAGGAAGTGCAGATGGCATCGTTCTCCGGCTTCAAGCTGGTTGGCGTGAATGCATACTCCAGCTACGTGGGAGACGCTATGGATCTGGCTGCCTTCATGACGGCCAAAGACGCACAGCTCCAGCGCTTCCGCCTTCGCAGACAGGGGCCGTCCAATGTGGAGGCCCTGAGCGATCCTGCCGTGCAGGCTGAGCCTGCCATTGCCGCTATCATCGCGCAGGCCCCTTATGCTACCGTTCAGCGCGTCGGCAGCAAATACTGGGATGCATCCGCAGCGCTGGGCAAAATCATCGTCAACGGAAATCCTGACAGCATCGACCTGCAGACCCTGCTGGATAACTGCGTGGCAGGCATCACCGCCCCAGCAGATCAATAACGCCGGAAGGAGCGCACATGCATGGGCAAAAACACCTCTCCCCAACGGAGGACACGGCAGCAGCCTGTGCTCCTCCGGTTTTTTGCAGCCTTAAGCCGTTTTCTTGCTGGCGCATGGCATGCTTTCCGCGACGGCGATGCAAGCGTAAAGCTGTCAGCGCTGATATGGGGCGCTTCCTGCTTCCGCCGCCGACAGTTCTTTAAGGGTGTACTGTTATGTCTGGAGCAGCTTGTATTCATCGCGTTAATCGTCATCCTTTCCCCCGATCTGATAAAGCTTGGCTCCCTTGGCGAAGTACAGGCCCAACGTGTCTATGATCCTGTAACGCGCCGCAACGTATGGAATGATTATGACAATTCATTTCTCATTCTGCTCTTTGGCGTGATCTGCCTGTTTCTGCTGGCGCTGATGATCATTCAATGGCTGCGAAATCTCCGCCATGCCCGGCAGACAGAGCTTATGGCACGTAAGGGCCGTCACATCCCGACCTTCGCTGAAGATGCTGCCAACTACTTCGGCCGCAAATTTCACCGCACGCTGCTTACGCTTCCCACACTTGGCGTCGTATGCTTCACCATCATTCCCCTGCTGGTGATGATCGCCATCGCCTTTACCAATTATGATCGCAATCATCTTGTCCCGACCAATCTGTTTACATGGGTGGGACTGACGAACTTCCGCAGTCTTGTCAGCATGACCTCCAGCAGCTCCTTCGCCTACGCATTCCGAAATGTGCTGGCATGGACGCTCATATGGGCGGTGCTTGCATCGCTGAGCTGCTACATCATCGGCATTCTCATGGCTATGCTCATCAGCCATCGTGATACGCGCGGCAAGCGTTTCTGGCGTACATGCTTCACGGTGGCCATGGCAGTACCGCAGTTCGTTTCTCTGCTGCTGGTAAGGAATCTGTTTGCTGACGTCGGAATCGTCAATACGCTGTGCAAGAGCTGTGGGATCACCGATTGGCTGCACAACATCGGCGCCATTCCGACTGCCAATGTGATTCCCTTCCTGACCCACCCTGCCTGGGCAAAACCGATGATCCTTCTGATCAACATCTGGGTGGGCGTTCCGTATCAGATGCTCATAGCAACAGGAATTCTGATGAACATTCCCGGCGAACTGCTGGAGGCTGCACGCATCGACGGTGCAAATGCGTGGCAGTCCTTTCGGAACATCACCATGCCCTACATTCTTTTCATCACCGGCCCCTCGTTGGTCAACAGTATTGTCAGCAACATCAACAATTTCAATGTCATCTGGCTTCTCAGCCGCGATGTATACACCACATCTGATCAGCTGATGGCAGCTGCGGGCGCAACGGAGGTCGATCTGCTGGTCACATGGCTGTACCGGCTGACGCAGGATCAGAGCAACTACAAGATGGCATCTGTTATCGGCATTCTGGTTTTCATCGTTTGCGCAGCACTGACGCTTACTGCCTTTAGCCGACTGACGCGCGGTGACCGAGAGGGGGCCTTCCAGTGAACAGACCGTTTCGCATCCTGCTGCGCCATGTACTGCTGATGCTGCTTGCCGCAATATGGCTCACGCCGATTTTCTGGCTGGTGGTCACATCCTTTGGTACAGACAGCGGCCCCAACATCCGCAGCTTTTTTCCCGCAGACTACACGCTGGCCCACTACGAAGCGCTTCTTTTCGGCACAGACAGCGTCAGCCAGTTTCCACAATGGTTTCTGAACACATTGATCGTGGCCGTTTTTACCTGTCTGATCTCGACCGCCTTTGTGCTCATGGTCGCCTACGCCATGTCCTGCATGCGCTTTCCGGCACGAAAGCCCATGATGAACATTGCCATCATCCTGAACCTGTTTCCCGGTTTTCTTTCGATGATTGCCGTGTACTTCATCCTCAAGGAGGTCGGACTGACCAACTCGCTGACGGGACTGACGATAATATACAGCGCTGGTTCCGGCATGGGGTATCTCATCGCCAAGGGGTTCTTCGATACAATCAGCCGCTCGCTGCGGGAGGCTGCATATCTGGAGGGTGCAAACGAGTTCACCGTTTTCTGGCGCATCATCCTGCCTTTGTCCAAGCCCATCGTGGTGTACACGGTCATCAATACGTTCCTCATGCCATGGATGGATTTTGTATTTGCATCCATCATGATGAACTCCGGCGTGGCCTCGGAGAAGACCGTCGCACTCGGCCTGTTCTCAATGGTCGACAAGGTAAACCGTAACCGCTACTTTGCACAATTCTGCGCAGGGGGCGTTCTGGTATCCATCCCCATCTCCGTACTGTTCATCATCATGCAGAAATTCTACGTGGAGGGCATTACAGGCGGCTCTGTCAAAGGGTAATTCCGAAATTTGCTGTCAGACGCAGATTTTTTCTTCCAGCCAGCAGGAATTTCCGTTGGGATGCAGAATATGTCTGAATGGCGGGTAATGCATCCCCGCTTTCCTTTGAAACGTTTCCGGTAACGTTTCCATACAACGTTCCGGTCAAATTCAGACCCGAAAGGACGGATACAAATGCGTAAGAGCGGCATCCTGCTGCACATTTCCTCCCTGTCCGGCCCCGGCGGCATTGGCTCGCTGGGTAAGGAAGCCTATGCCTTCGCGGATTTCCTGAAGGAGGCAGGCATGTCCATCTGGCAGGTGCTTCCCATGGGCCCCACAGGCTACGGCGAGAGTCCCTACCAGTCTTCCAGCGTTTTTGCCGGCAATCCGATGCTCATCTCCATCGAAACGCTGGCTGAGGAAGGTCTCCTGACCCTCCAGGATGGCGATGTATTCGTCCCCTCGCAGGATGCGAAGGTGGAGTTTGACGCAGTACGCGCCAACAAGGAAGGACTCCTCCGCCGCGCCTTCCATCAGAGCGAGGGCAAGCTTGCCGCCGAAATTGCCGAATTCGTGGCCGCACATGACTGGGTGGAAGACTTCGCCCTGTTCACAGCCGTGAAGCGCTCCTACGGCAACGAAATGTGGACCCGTTGGCCCGATGCGGCAATCCGTCTGCGCGATCCCGAAGCGGTCGCAAAATACCGCAGCATGCTGGATGAGGACGTTCGCTACCATATCTTCTGCCAGTATATCTTCTTCAAACAGTGGTTCGCACTGAAGAACTACTGCAACGGCATGGGAATCAGTCTCTTTGGCGATATGCCCATCTACTGCGCCGAGGACAGCGCCGACACATGGTGCAAGCCCGAGGTGTTCCAGCTGGACAAGAACCGCATTTCGACCCGCGTGGCAGGCGTGCCTCCGGACTGCTTCTCCGAGGATGGCCAGCTCTGGGGCAATCCCCTCTATGACTGGAACCGCCTGTACTTCCATGGCTACGACTGGTGGGTGGATCGTATGCGCGCCATGAGTCAGATGTACGATCTTGTCCGCGTTGACCACTTCATCGGCTTCGCGAACTACTATTCCATTCCCTACGGCGCTCCGACAGCCAAGACCGGCGAATGGATCGTCGGCCCGGGCAAGAAGCTGTTCAAGACCTTCTGGAAGGAGCTTCCCGGACTGAACATCATCGCCGAGGATCTGGGCGTACAGAACCAGCGCGTGCGTGACCTGCTGCGCTTTGTCGGCTATCCGGGTATGAAGGTTGCAACCTTCGGCTTTGGCGATGACGACGACGGCAATCAGCACTTCCCCGGCAACTGGACGGAGAACTACGTCGCTTACACCGGCACGCACGACAACGACACCACTGTCGGCTGGATCGAGGCTGCTGACGAGACTGCGCTGACCTCCGCGAAGAATTACCTCGGTGACTTCGAAGACGCTGAGGAAGGCGTGGAGCTCTTCATGCAATGCGTGCTGAACAGCCCTTGCGAAACTGCCATGATTCCCATGCAGGATGTGCTGCATCTGGGTGGCGAGAGCCGAATGAACCTGCCCGGCTCCTCCGGCGGAAACTGGGCCTGGCGCATGCAGCCCGGCGCCGCCAGCAAGGAGGTCGCCGCTCACCTTCTCGCCCTGAACAAGGCTGCAAACCGCTGCTGAGCCGGCTGTTCCATACCGAATCACAAAATAACCGGAGGTTGATCCCCGATGAATATGATGTCTGCCAAGGAACTGCTCCAGCAGGCGGAAGCGCTGCTGCTGACGAACGATCATGTAACTCTTGAAAAGGCCAGCGCAACGCAGCTGCACAACGCCATTTCCGGCGCAGCGATGCAGGCGCTCGCCCCCACATGGGTCAAGTGCGAGGAAGCCCGTGACGGTAAGCGTCAGGCGTATTACATGTCTTCCGAGTACCTGATGGGCCGCATGGTATACAACAATCTGTACTGCCTTGGGTATCTGGATGAGGTGAAGGAGCTGCTGTCCGAGCGCGGCGTGGATATCGCTGTGATGGAGGACATCGAGGACGACGCCTTTGGCAACGGCGGTCTGGGTCGACTGGCTGCCTGTTTCCTTGACAGCGCTGTCACCATCGACGTACCGCTGACCGGTTACGGCCTGCGCTACAAGTACGGCCTGTTCAAGCAGTCCTTCGTGGATGGCCGTCAGGTTGAAGCACCCGACGACTGGGCCAAGTTCGGCGATCCGTGGTCCATCCGCCGTCTGGACAAGGCTGTCATCGTCAGGATGAAGACCGGCGATGTGCAGGCTGTCCCTTATGACATGCCCATCGTCGGCTACGGCGCCAAGAACATTGGCACCCTGCGCCTGTGGCAGACTGAGCCGATCAAGGCCGTCGACTTCTTCCAGTTCAATGAGCAGCGCTATGAGCAGGCTGCTGCAGATCGCAATCGCGCCGAGGATATCGTAAAGTTCCTCTACCCCAATGACAGCCGCCGCGAGGGCAAGCAGATGCGTATCAAGCAGCAGTACGTGCTGGTGAGCGCAAGTCTTCAGGATATGCTGCGTGCCTACAAAGAGCGCCACGGCAGCGACTACGCACACTTCGTGGAAGAACATGCCGTCCAGCTCAACGATACCCATCCCGTTATGGCGATCCCTGAACTGATCCGCCTGCTGATGAACGATGGTTTCTCCTTCGAGGACGCGTTCCAGATGGCAGGCAAAACCTTCGCCTATACCAACCACACCGTCATGCAGGAGGCTCTTGAAAAGTGGGACGCCGACCTGATGGCTTCCGTGTGCCCGGAGATCGTCGAGATCATCCACATGATCAACGATCGCTTCAAGGCAGAGATGGCTTCCAGGGGTTTTGATGTCAAGAAGACCCGCTGCATCCTCTGGGATAACCAGATTCACATGGCACAGCTGGCCGTATACGCCTCCTACGCCACAAACGGCGTTGCTGCCATCCACTCTGAGATCCTCAAGGACGATGTGTTTGCCGACTGGTATGCCGTGTATCCCGACCGTTTCCAGAACAAGACCAACGGCATCACCCAGCGTCGTTGGCTTGGCCTGTGCAATCCCGAGCTGACGAAGCTGATCGAGGATAAGATTGGCAGCAGCTTCATGACCGATCTGTACCAGCTGGAGAATCTCAAGCTCTATATCAACGATGACCTCTGCCGCGCCTTCATGACCATCAAGCGCCAGAAGAAGGAGCAGCTTGCTGCTGAAATCCTGAAAAAGGAAGGCGTCGCGCTCGATCCTGATATGGTGTTTGACATTCAGGTCAAGCGTCTGCATGAGTACAAGCGCCAGTTCATGAACGCCCTGTCCATCCTCAACATCTACTACAAGCTCAAGGATGGCAGCCTGACTGACTTCACACCCACTGCTTATATCTTCGGCGCGAAGGCCGCCGCAGGCTATGCCCGCGCAAAGGCCGTCATCCGCCTGATCAATCAGATTGCAGACATGGTTAACAACGATCCGGAAACCAATAAGCTGCTCAAGGTTGTGTTTGTGCAGAATTACAACTGCTCCTGGGCAGAGAAGATCATCCCCGCAGCGGACGTCTCCGAGCAGATCTCCCCTGCCGGCACCGAAGCCAGCGGCACTGGCAACATGAAGCTGATGCTCAACGGAGCAGTAACGCTCGGCACCTTCGACGGTGCGAACGTCGAGATCGTGGAGCAGGCAGGCCGCGAGAACAACTATATCTTCGGCGCAACCGTTGACGAGCTCAATGCGCTCAAGCCCCATTACGATCCCCGTGCCATCTACAAGACTGACACGGACATCGCCCGCGTGCTGGATGCGCTGGTCAACGGCACCTTCCAGGATGAGGACGGCGCGCTCAAGGAGCTGGTTTCCTCGCTGTTGGTAGGCGCAAGCTGGCATCAGCCTGACCACTATTTCGTCCTGCACGACTTTGCCTCTTACATGGCCGCGAAACTCCGCTGCAACCGCGAATACCGCGACCGCATGGCCTTTGCCAGGAAGTGCCTGATCAATGTTGCCAGCGCGGGTAAATTCTCTTCTGACCGTACCATCAGGCAGTACGCGGAGGAAATCTGGCACGTATAACAGGCTATTTTCAGCCTGCTGGAGCCTCATAACGTCAGCATCGTCCGGAAGACCTCCGGACGATGCTTTTTCTCTTTCAGCACTTCCGTCTTCCCTGAGGATAAACCCGTCGCCATTGCAGCCAGGATCAATCGAACCACAGGTGCAGCGTCTTTTACGTTGTGCCAAAACTTCCTTTTCTGCATACCCTGATGTTGACGGCAGGGCACATCCGACTCCGCCCTGTCCCGAAAGGATGTGAACCATGCCAAACCAGGCTTACCTCCGGGTCGCGGGGCTGTCAAAGCGGTTCGGCAGCGGAGAAAATGCGGTCGCCGCCATCGAGAACCTCTCCTTTACCCTTGACGAAGGCCGTTTCCTCTCGATTCTGGGTCCCAGCGGCTGCGGTAAATCGACACTGTTCAACATCATTGCCGGCCTCATGGCGCCTGACAGCGGCGATGTAACCCTGAATGGTGAATCGATGCTTCTGCGGCCGGGAATGACGGGCTACATGCTGCAAAAGGATCTGCTTTTGCCGTGGCGAACGGTTGCAGACAACATCATTCTCAGCCAGACGCTTCATGGCGTTCGCCGCAGCAAGGCGCTTGATGCAGCGCTTCCCGACGCCCGGGCATGCGGCCTGGAAACCATGCTGCGTCGTCGTCCCGATGAGCTTTCGGGAGGACAGCGGCAGCGTGCAGCGCTTGTGCGTACACTGCAAACCGGTAAGCCGCTTCTCCTTTTGGATGAGCCCTTCGGCGCTCTGGATGCGATCACCCGTCTCCACCTGCAGGAGCTGCTCACCGATGTCTGTATGAAAAAAGACAAAACCGTCCTTTTCATCACCCATGACGTTGATGAAGCCCTGCTCCTGTCAGACGAAGTACTGATCATGGGCAGCCAACCAGGACGGATCATCGCACATTATCATCTGCCGCAGGAGAAACCTCGTACGCTCAAGACACTCGCCCTCCCCCGGCTGATTGAAATCAAGGGCGAAATCATGCAGCTGCTGGATCAGGAGGTGAAGCGTCATGACCCGCATGCATAAAGCCCGACCGCTTTCAATGCTCATGATCAATGCATGGCGCTGGGGAATATTGCTGGCACTGATCCTCCTGTGGGAGGCAGGAAGCCGGATGGGGCTGATCGATCCCTTCTTTTTCTCCAGCCCTCGTCAGATATGGGATACTGCCGTGATCAAGTGGCAATCCGGTCAGCTATGGCGTGATATCGCCTACACAGCCTCCTCGACCATCCTCGGCTTTCTGCTGGGCACCTCCATTGGCAGCATACTGGGGCTGCTGCTCTGGTTTTCCCGCAGAACGGCACTGGTTGCAGAACCATGGATGATCGTCCTGAATGCACTTCCGAAGCTGGCCCTCGCGCCAGTTCTGGTGATCTGGTTCGGCATCGGCTTCTCTTCGAAGGTTGTTCTGGCATTCCTGATGACGGTGATCGTTTCCATTATGTCTGCCTACAGCGGCGTACAGACCGTTGATCCGGCCCTGTCAACGCTGATGATCTCTCTGGGTGCCAAAAGGCGACAGATTTTTACACGCCTGGTTGTTCCTTCCGCCATGCCCTCGATCATCACCGGGCTGCGGGTTAACATCGCACTGGCCATGGCCGGTTCGATCGTCGGCGAATTCATTGCATCAGACCGAGGACTTGGGCGTATGATTGTGTACGCTGGTACGACATTCGACCTGAAGCTGGTTTGGGTCGGAGTCGTGGTGCTGTCCATCGTGAGCGTGCTGATGTACGCAGGTGTAGTGCTGCTGGAGCGACTGCTCATGCACCGGTGGTCAGCCCGAAAGCCGGAATAAATCTGTCACGGAGGTGCTTCCCATGAACAGACGTATTCTCCCCTTGCTGCTGGCTGCCTCGCTGCTGGCGTTCGCGCCCTGCGCCATGGCAGAAGACACTGCGCTCCGATCCATCGTGGTGTCAGAACCTGTTCACCTGATCGGCTATCTGCCGCTGTATGTAGCCATCCATGAGGGTTACTTCGCCGAGGAAGGCCTTGACGTCAGCGTCGTTCAGGCAACCGGCGGCGCGCATGTAACAGCTGTCGTATCCGGTGACGCCTTTGCTGCCATCGGCGGCGTGGACAGCTACAACTTTGCCAATCAGGGCAATGACGATCCAATCCGTGCCATCGTTAACTGCGTCAACCGAGCCAATGTGTATCTCTTCGCTCGCAAGGGCCTTACCCCTGCCAGCAACAGCCCGGAGGACATGGCCGCTTTCCTGAAGGGCAAGGTCATCATTGCCGGTCGCTACGGTGGTTCCCCCAATGTGCTGACACGCTACCTGATCAAATCCGTGGGCCTTGATCCCGATACAGACGTAACGCTTTCCGAAAATGCCGACGCCTCCACCGTGACCGCAATGCTTCAGTACGGTCAGGGCGACATCGGCAACGGCGGTGAGCCACAAATCTCCGAAGGCGTGACAGCAGGTATCTTTGAGGAGCCCTTCGTGAAGTTCCCTGATCTGGGCGATTACGCTTACTCCGTGATTGGCGTAAAGCAGTCCGTCATTGACGATGACCCAGACACCTGCGAGGCCTTTGTTCGTGCCATCATCCGCGCACTCGGCGCCGTTCAGGCGGATCGCGAAATGGCCGCCCGCGTGCTGGAGATCGAGTTTCCCACCCTGACGGACGAGGGCCGCAAGGCTGCCCTTGACCGCGCCTACGAGGATAACCTGTGGAGCCTCGACGGCTTCATCAGCGAACAGGCTGTGACTACCTGCATGGAGGTTACCATTACTTCCGGTCTGTTTGACGGCGAATACGACTACGATAGTATGGTTGACATGCAGTTTGTGGAAAAGATCAACAATGAGCATTCCTCCTGCGAGGGCTGTGAAATCTGCAGCAAATAAACTACGAAGCCGCCGGGGCACGCAGCTCCGGCGGTTGATTGCGTAATGGGACTGGACATCCTCCGGCAGCCATGGTATCATACAGACAACCTCACAGGAAAGCAGGAACACATATGAACCCTACAATCGATACAAGAATCCTGTCCTCTCTGGAAAAGGTATTCCTGGACAACGCTCCCGCTGAGCGCCCTCTGACACTCCAAGGTTTCCGGAATGAAATCATTTCCTTTCAGCTGGCCTTCCGTCAGGATATACCCGGACAGCATGAAGTGCAGCTGCAGCTTGATTCTCCGCTGTCACGATTTGTGCAGCTGCGCAGGGTGCAGCAGGTACCCGTGCAGATGGCGATGTACGATGACTGCACTGATCCGCTTCTTCAGGATGGACACCCCGGTTTGTATCCTGATCTGCTGACGGAGCTCAAACCCCATGCACTGAAAAGCAGCCGGCAGTGGAGCTGCATTTGGGTGGATGTTTTCGCAGAGGACGAGTCTTTGTCCGGTGTATTTCCATTGACGCTTCAGCTGCTGGACGAGCAAGGTATGCTGCTGGCAGAGCGCGTGGTGCATATCGAACTGCTCCCCGCTTCCCTGCCGCCGCAGCGTCTCCTGCTGACCCGCTGGTTCCATTGCGACTGCATCGCACAGCATTACGGTGTGGAAGCCTTCAGTGAAGCACACTGGACGCTGATCGAGCGCTTCCTTCGCACAGCCGTCCGGCACGGCATGAACTTGGTACTCACGCCCATTCATACGCCTCCGCTGGACACAGCTGTCGGTGGTGAACGTCTGACCACACAGCTGGTAGACGTCTTTCTTGATGGAAGCACCTACCATTTCAACATGGATAAGCTGCGGCGCTGGATCAAGATGTGCAAGGACTGCGGCGTGACGCACTTTGAGCCTGCGCACCTGTACACGCAGTGGGGCGCACAGCATGCGCCTAAGATCATGGCGACTGTCAACGGCGAATACGGCCAGCTCTTTGGCTGGGATACACCAGCCGTATGCAGTGCATACCGGACATTTTTAGCCGCCTACATTCCCGCACTGCGGCAGGTATTTGCCGATGAGGGCGTTTCCGATCATGTCCGCTGGCACATCTCTGACGAGCCATCCGACAGGCATTTGTCCAGCTATCTTGCCGCCCGCAATCAGGTGGACGATCTCCTGCAGGGCTGCGTCATCATGGATGCACTGAGCAATTTCAGCTACTACCAGCAGGGCATTGTCAACCATCCCGTTGTGGCGACAAACCGCGTCGAACCATTCCTTTCCGCACAGACCCCAGGGCTTTGGGTGTACTACTGCTGCGCCCAGTATCAACAGATGTCCAACACATTCATTGCCCTTCCCTCCAGCAGAAACCGCATCCTCGGCGCGCAGCTGTTCCGCTGGAATGCCGAGGGCTTCCTGCACTGGGGCTACAATTTCTACAATTGCATGTATTCCCACTATGCTGTTGATCCCCACGCTGTTACGGATGCAGACTGCGGCGTACCAGCAGGTGATCCTTTTCAGGTTTATCCAGGCCCAGACGGTTTCCCGGAGGAGTCTCTCCGTCTGATGGTCACCACGCATGCCCTGCAGGACATGCGTGCGCTGGAATTTCTGTCCAGTCTGACCAGCCGTGAGTACGTCGTCCATCTGCTTGATACAGCCTTCGGAGGAAGGCTGACATTCTCGACCATGGCCGCAAGTCACGACATCCTGCAGCTGCGGCAGCGGGTGAATCAGGAGATCCTTACGAGATTATAAGCACATCAAAAGGCAGTCAGCGGATGTAATTCCCTGACTGCCTTTTTCTTAGATGAAGCGGAACAGATTCAATCCTACGTCCTCATCGAACGCACGATCCACCTCACCGTCGATGATCTGAACAACCATCTCACAGGTCGCGCTCACAACGGCCTCATTGAGATGTCCACCAAACACACGGCCCTGTTCATCGCCTGCGCTCATGTGAAGATGTGCGTAGTATTCGCCGCTCATGGTCGATATAGTGCCGGTCAGCGACACAATCTCATGATCACCGGTGAAGCGATTGGCATAATACTTCTTCTCCCTGGTTTTGAACACACCTACTGTGAAGTCATTCACGGCGCCAAGCGCCCGCACACTGGCAAGGCGTACGTTTTCCTGAATCGCCATGGCCTTGAGCTGCGCGAGCACCTCTTCGCCGCGGTCAACGCGCATCAGGACGGTATTGCCAAAGCGTCGGTATTCCATCGTATTCCTCCTTTTTGTGGTGAACATTCTTACTTCAGCAGACATGCCGATCCAAAGCCAGAGTGTACCTATGTCATCCATCCATTTATTTTTGAAACGCACGGATTCACTTCCACCGATACACGAATTATAGCATATTTTCAACCATCTTACAACATGGAGAGTATTTGTTTCTTCTATCGTATAAACGCTCCTCGTGATGATACTCTTTACAGAAGGACTGAATAACACAAAAAAACCGCAAACCCTGTTAATTCAAGGCTTGCGGTTTCAGTGGGATTAGTAGGGCTCGAACCTATGACCTCCACGATGTCAACGTGGCGCTCTAACCAACTGAGCTATAATCCCATATTCTTTTTGTTTCTGGCTTGTGTGCCGTCAACGTTATATATAATAACACAGGTTTTGAAATGTGTCAAGAGGAAAAATGAACTTTTTTCAAAAATTCTTGATAAACAGAAAGAGCCGATTCTCTGACCCAGAGAATCGGCATGCTTTACACGTTCAACAGCACAAGCGAAACAAGAATCATCCCCAGCGCCAGCAGCTTCCGACGATCCAGGCGCTCGTGAAAGAACACCACGCCCACCAGCGTTACCAGCACGATGGTGCCCACACTGAATGTCGGATAGACCACCACGGCCGGCACCTGCATCAGCGCGCGCAGCAGGAAACGGGCTGACATATAGTTCGGAATGCCGATGGCAAAACCATAGAGCACGTCAGGCAGCGTCACGCCCTGCTTTTTCACGATACACAGGATGATACACAGCACCAATGCCACCACAAAAATGCTCAACAGGAAGTGATTTTCCTGCGCTGCATTGCCATACTGCTCAAACACCTTGGACATGACGTCCGAGCACCCGCCAGCCAGCAGAAGCAGCACCAGTCCACCCATGCTCCCAGCATTGCTTTCCCCGCGTTCCTGCATGATCAGGATGGCTGCAATCGCCACAACTACGCCGATCAGCTGCAGTACGCGCGGCGTTTCGCCAAAGAGCAGCACCGCCGCCAGCGTCGGGACAATCACCCCCAGCTTCTGGAACGTTGCCGGAAGCACAAGTCCATTCCTGCTGATGTTCCACCGGAGCAACACAAAGCCCAGCAGATACAGTACGCCTGTCGCTGTGCCTATGGAGAGCGTCAGTACAGTACCATCTCCTGACGGGAACAGCGGCCAGCCAGTCAGGAAAGCTGCCGCAGCGGTACACATCATATAGTTGGCCGCAAGCACCGTCAGGCTGTTGGACGTGTGACGGCTGCTCAGGCGCATGAGCACGGAAATTGCCATGCTGCTGAGAATTGCCAATGCAAGATTGATCATGTGTCCTTACCTTCCACCCAGAATGCCGCCGATGACATCCTCCAGCACGTCCTCGAACTTATCCGCTACATCAGCGCCGTCCAGCAGCGCGTCCAGACCCGTTTCCTGCCCCTTAAGGATGTTCATGGCTCTTTTCTTATCATCCGAAGAAGCAAGGCGGTATGCCTCGACGAGCTTCTTCTCGGTGCTGGTGACCTTCATGGTGGTGTTGGCATTGCTGGGCGTTTTGGCCTTTTTCGTGGTTGTTGTGGTCTTTTTCGTCCCCGAGGATTTCTCTTCCTTCGCCGCGTTGATAAGCGAAGCCTGCGTCACGCCAGTAATGGTGGCAATCTTTTTCAGCTGCGCCTGCGTCAGATCCTTTTCGCCGCGTTCCGCAAGGCTGATATCATTGGCAGACAACCCGCTGATCTTCCGGGCCAGCTGCTCCTGCGTCAGATCTGCGCCAGTACGGGCTGCTTTGATGAGTTTGCCGACTTTCTTGCCCATGGTAAACCCTCCTTTGCATTTGTCGTATTCCTGTTACCTGAGGCTTTGCGGCAGCAGCACTGCCACCTCGGGCTGACATTCAAGGTCGCCTGCAGCGATACGCAGCAGGTCAAGCTGTTCCACAGGCGTCTGGTACAGCTGCGTGAAGGACTCCACCGGCTGAATGGGCCATCCTGCATTGGCGCGGGTTCTGTAATGCATGGGCAGCACCACACGAGCCTCCAGCAGCGCCGCAACCTCCTTCGCAGTAACCGCATCAATGGTAAAGTGTCCCCCAACGGGAATCATCAGCACATCCGTCCTTCCAAGCTGCATGCGCTGTTCAGGAGTGGGAATATGCCCCAGATCACCCATATGCCCCACATGCAGTCCTTCCGCGAACAAATTAAACAGCAGCGTTTTGCCGCGCTTGCTTCCGCCCGCATCGTCATGATCAGCAGTAATTGCCGTAAGTGTCACGCCATCTCCAAGGTCATAGACACCAGCCTGATCAATCACACGGGCAGATTCCGGCATGGTATCCACGGCATTGTGATCATGGTGTCCATGTGATACCAGCACCACATCCGCAGGCGTCTCCGTCACGGGATATCCGCAGGTCGCGTCGTAGGGATCCGTTACGATGCGCTGGCCGTTCTCCAGCTCAATCAGGAATTTGGCATGGCCGATGCAGCTGATGATCATGGACATTCCTCCTCATGTATGGTAAAGATCGTGGTAAGCCTGACACAGATATGGCACGAGCGCTCCCGGAAGCGGCTGCTGCCTGCGCAGCATGGCTGCCAGCTCCGCATGAAGCTGCAAACAAAGCCTTTCAAATGGCTGCCTTCCCGCCTCGGAGGCCTTGACTACCGCGCGGATGTACGCCGCTGCCTCTCCTGCCTCCTGATGCCTCATAAGCAGCGATATACAGCAGCCGCACTCGCCCCGAAGCACCGCAGGAAGCCGAAGCTCCGGAACAGGTACCTCCGCATCCAGCAGCAGCCAGCTGCCCTGACGCGTCACCCGCCAGCCCTGTGCAGTCATCCCGCAGATAAACGCCGCTGCCTCCTCCTCGGACGCGGCAAGCGGAAGATCAGTGGCAAGCAGCGCATCCGGCGCGTCACTCCTGCGAAGCGCAGGCCTGCGTCTTGCAGGCACTTCCATCAGTGCGGCCTGTACCTGCTGCCGCAGAGAGCTCAGCACGGAGCCGCCTCATCTGCCTGATAGGCGATGTCAATCACCTGTACAGCGGCATAGCTGCCCTGCATATCCAGCTGGTATTCCAGATGCACGCTGCCGTGATCGGGCTCCAGGCGGCAGTTGACCTGTGTTGCGAACAGCGCCAGCGCAAGATCGCCAAACGGGGTATGATAAGCGCCCTCAAAGCGTCGGTCCTTGACGAATACCATTGTCGTCCCATAAGGACCAAGGCGGGCCATTGTGACCCGTCCGGGCTGCATGTTCAGAATCACGTCCTGAACAGCGGTTTGATGGGTCTCGTCGTCTGTCTGCACTTCCTGATAGCGCAGCATATATCCGGTGGACGTGGACTTGAGCTGCCCATGGCACATCATGCGGATGGGAGCTTCGGGCTCCCCGTGTTCGGGCTTGGCGCAGCTTGTCAATGTCACAAGGACAGGCGTCGTTTTCTGCTCCATGGATACTCCTCCTTCGTAATGAAACCATTATAGCACACAATTCCTGCTTGCACAATCATTGGATTTGGCGTATGATGATTGCAGCGAACATTTTGAGGGAGGACGCAGCCATGCGCATCAAAGCCCGTGCCAAAATCAACTGGACGCTGGATATTACCGGCCGGCGTGCCGATGGCTATCATCTGATGGACATGCTCATGCAGCCTGTGACGCTTTCAGATGAAATAACCCTTGCTCAAGCAGATGAGATCACGCTGACAACAGGAGGATTGCCGCTTCTCCCGGCAGATGAAGGACATCTTGCCCTGAAGGCTGCACGTGCGCTGCAGCGCCATACCGGTTATGCAGGCGGCGCGGCAATTCACGTTCACAAAACCATTCCCGTGGGCGCGGGCATGGGCGGCGGAAGCGCGGATGCAGCAGCAGTGCTGGCCGGTCTGAACCGCCTGTGGCATACTGGCTTGAGCCAAAGCGAGCTGGAAGCGCTCGGCCTGACCCTCGGTGCCGACGTTCCTTTCTGCCTGCGCGGCGGACTGACCCGCACCACCGGTATTGGCGAAAAGATGGAAGACCTTCCCTGCGGGCGCAATTGGCCGCTGGTAGTCATTCAGCCCTGCGAAGGCCTGTCCACCCGAGAGGTCTTCACAGCCTATCATGAACAGCAGGACTGCTTGCGCCCTGACACCCACGCCGCCATGGCTGCTCTTGCTGCAGGGAACGGCGTCATGCTGCCCGCAGCGCTGGTCAATGTGATGCAGCCCGTCAGTGAAGCCCGCCGGGAAGGAATCCGTCAGGCAATTGCCGCACTGAAGAAGACAGGGGCGCTCACCGCCCTGATGACCGGCAGCGGTTCGGCGGTATTCGGCGTATTTGATGACGAGACGTCGGCCGATACCGCCTATGCTCAAATGAAGCAGCACTGGGAACGAACCTTCCGGTGCGAGACCTGCAAGGAAAGTATGGTGTTTGAAAATGAGGATTGAAACAGAACGGCTTATCATCACCGATTTTACACCCGATATGGCACAAGCCGTGCACCTCGGCTCCCTGGATGAGGATACCCGCCGTTTTCTGCCGGACGAAGTATTCCCGACGGTAGAGATTGCTGCAGAGGTCATCGCTGACCTGATGGACTGCTACGGCGGAAGCGACGGTCCCTTTGTTCATCCGATGCTTCTGCATGACGGCACCTATGCGGGCTATGTACAGCTTGTCCCCATGGATGAAGGCTGGGAGATCGGCTATCATACTGCCGCAGCCCATACCAGCCGCGGCTATGCAACGGAAGCAGTCCGCGCGTTCCTGCCCGTCATCATGACGATGCACGGTCTCCATGAGGTTGCAGGGGTATGCGCGGCTGAAAATACGGCTTCTGTCCGTGTGCTGGAAAAGTGCGGCTTCCATCGGATATTCGAGGGAGAAAGCATGTATCAGGGCCAGATGCGTCCTGTGGTCAAGATGATCTTCAGAGCATGACAATGCGCCGGGGCTGCATCCTCCCCGGCGCATGATTTATCAGCAAGCAATTCCCTTTATCCACACTGCGTCGCCTGACGCCGCCATACCACCACGCCCTGTCCTGTATGCGGCTCTCCCGACATTTCCGGATTCAGCTCCTTCATGCTGGTCACCGGAACACGGTAGCGCCGGGCAATATCCCATAGCGTTTCACCGGGCTGTGTGAAATAGAGCACAATATCCTCCGTGGGCATTCCAGCTGCAACCGGCTGTACGTCCGTCACAAGACGCACATCAGACGTTTCCACACCCTCGGCATTCAGATGCATGATGTACCGCAGCTCCACCCGGTCGGAGGTGATGGGGGCAGCGTCAATCTCATTGATCATCAGGCTCAGGAAATCATCATCACCTGCCTGTGCCGCAAAAGTCACCCGGAAGGGTTCTTCCTGCTGCACAGTGACCGGCGCGTCGCTCTCATCGGTCATGTAGAGCAGCGTGATTTCCAGCATTCCTTCTGCCGTCATGCGGCCGCCGACCTGTTCACGGCTGGTCATTACAGGGATCGCGAAGGCTGACAAAACGCTCCGTACGGGCGGCGTCCCTTCCGGCAGCAGAAGCATCACCTTGCCTGATTCTGCTGCGTGCAGTCAGTTATCCCCCGTCCGGATGCTGACAGTACGGGTTGTCAGCCGCAAATCATCGCCGGTGGTGGTGTATGCATCCGACAGGAGTGTCATGCATTCCTCGCGGTCCGCCCAGGCTTCAAGCCCCAGCAGTACCTCCACCCGAAGCGTGCGTTCTCCATCACCCGCATCTTGACTGGCAACTGCCACATCCTTGACTGTCACACGGCCATCCAGCATTTCTCCATTCTCTCCAGCCACCTCCACAGACTGGATGAGCGGCAGGCTGTGACGCGTGACCACCAGCGCTTTTCCCGGCATGGTTGAGGCATGTACAGCTTCCAGCAGCACCTGTCCCGTCAAGCCGATTCGCCCCAAACCGCCGGTTATATCCGTCAGCTGCGGGCAGGCTGTGGCATAGAGCGTATCACGGATTTGAAGCCCCTCCGGCAGCGCAAATTCCTCTCTCAGAAGCACATCTGTGCTTCCGGAGGCTACCGTCCTCCGGAGACTCGCCTGCTGCGTTTTGATTTCCACACCCTCCAGACCAAGCACACCGGTCAGCGCCTCTACCGGCGTCTGCGATACCGCCCGGGCGTCGATGCGCAGCACAGCCCGCATGGACAGCCGACTGCCCGCGACCGTCGCTTCCGTATGCTCCACATGCGCCTGTGCAAACACCTTCGAGCGTGCCTGTGCACCCGGCAATTCACACAGATGGGTGAAATCCGCAGCAGCCTCGATGCTGTTGACACGTCCCGGATCGCCCTGCGTATACAGGACATGGAAGATCACCCGGCCGCTGACGGTCACACGATCCTGCAGCGCCTCAGCGTTCTCCACCACTGCCATGCCGCCTGCCTGAAGCACGCGCGTCTCCTCCCGCAGGCCCCCCGGTAATGTGATTTCCCCCTCTACCACGGCCTGCGACTGACACATGCCCAGCGGCTGCTCGAGCTGAATACTCTCTGTCATCAGCTGCATTTCCATCGATTGATCCCTCCTGAAGCACGTTTTCTGGGACAAGGTATGCAGCGCAAACACACGATAGACCATCGGCAGGCATGCAAGTTTCATCAAATTCTCATCCTTGGGTGCTTTTCAGGGAATGGTGTTTTATGCTATAATAGGCTGTACGGCTGTGTATACACGCGTTGCTGATGCTTTGGAACGTCAAAATGTATTTTTGATGCATCTTCCCTTGCAGGCTCCGGAGCAATGATGTATGATGCAGACGTCGTGATGATTGATATAAAAAAAGGAGTCGCTTCAGCAATGGCCAGGAAGACCGGGAACCAGAAAAATAAAAAGGACAACAGCTTTAAGGCTGGCATTATCGCCTACGGCGCGACTCTTCTGGGCTATGCGTCGATCTTTCCCTTCCACCGTCTGAGTCACTGGGTGATCGGCATTGGCCTCTCTCTGGCAGTGGGTACGCTCGTCAAGATCATGGCGTCTCCCATGAAGGGGCTGGACAAAGCCAAGAACAGCTCCGCTGCCAAGGCGATCGACACAGATAACATTCAGGATGAATACGCCCGCACCATCGTTGAAAAGGGCATCGAAAACATGAATCAGCTGCGCCTTGCGCGGGACGCGGTAAACGAGTACGTCTTCACCCGCCGCATCAACCAGCTTTCCGTCAATTTCCGCAAGCTGCTGGAACAGGTACAGGCAGATCCTGACAAAGCTTCCCGCCTGCGTAAGCTCAATACTTATTATATGCCTACCTGCGTCAAGCTCCTCAATGCTTACCGTGAGGCCAAGGCGCAGGGAACGACCTATCAGCAGATCTCCGCAACCCGTGAGGATATCCTGAACATGCTTGACCGCCTGCTGGAGGCAACGCAGGCTCTTTATGACGATATGATTCAGGACAACCTGACCGACATGGACATTGAGATCGACGTGTTTGAACAGATGCTCCGGAATGACGGCATGATTGTCAATCCCCTCACCGAGGATCTCAAGACCAGCGCTGCTGCCGCCGCCCGTCAGGAGCAGTCTGCTCCCACGCAATCCGCACCGGTCGAAACAGCCACCGCCACTGCACAGCAGCTTCAGCACGGCGCCCCTGTGCTGGAGATCCCCGAATCGGAAACCTTCGATTCATTTTACAGCAGCAGCCGCTCCGCAAAGCAGTAATCCCATTTCATGTTTACCATAGCCATCAACAAAAGGAGGATTCCCCATGACTGAACAGACTCCCCAGCTCTCCCTGTCCCTCGACATCCCGGATCCCGCCGCACCTGCTGCCGCTCCCGAGCAGAGCATTCAGGCTCCCGCTGCGCCTGTCGAGGCCGCTCCTGCCCCCGTGGAAGAGCCCGTCCCGCAGGAAGCTCCGCGTCTGCAGACCAATCAGCTGACTCCCGCCGAACGCAAGGCCATCGATGACTTCATCGTCAAGGTCGATATCACCAACCCTGACCATGTGCTGCTCTTTGGTGCGGATGCGCAAAAGCAGCTGGGTGAATTCTCCAATCAGGCCTTGGAAGCCGTCCGCACACAGGACACGGGCGCCGTTGGCACCATGCTGGAGGATCTGGTCATGGAGCTGAAGGGCTTTGAGGAGGACACCGAGGAACCCAAGGGCATCATGAAGCTCTTTTCCAAGGCTGAGGACCGCATCGAGCGCATGAAGACCCGCTACAACAAAGTCAGCGTGAATGTTGACGCGATCCAGACCAGCCTGGAAAACCATCAGGTGCAGCTGCTCAAGGATGTAGCGATGTTCGACCGCATGTATGACCAGAACTCCGCTTACTTCCGTCAGCTGACGCTGTACATCATTGCCGGTCAGGAAAAACTGGCACAGGTGCGTGCCACGGAGCTTAAGGAGCTCTACGATATCGCAGCCCAGACCGGTGACGCTATGGACGCGCAGAAGGCCAACGATATGGCCGCCATGTGCGATCGCTTTGAAAAGAAGCTGCACGATCTGCTCCTGACCCGTCAGGTTGCCATCCAGACCGCACCGCAGATCCGTCTGCTGCAGAATAATGACCAGCTGCTGGTGGAACGTATCCAGTCCACCATTGCCAACACCCTGCCCCTGTGGAAGAACCAGATGGTGCTGGCCCTTGGCATGCACAACGCAGAGCAGGCCCTCAAGGCCCAGCGTGCCGTGACTGACATGACCAATGAGCTGCTCCGCAAGAACGCCGAGACTCTCAAAATGGGCACCATCGAAACTGCCCGCGAAGCCGAGCGCGGCATCATCGACATTGAGACCCTCATCAAAACAAATCAGGATCTCATCGACACCATCAACGAAGTCATGGCGATCCAGAAGCAGGGCCGTCAGCAGCGCATTGAGGCGGAGCGCACCCTGCAGGCAATGGAAGCCGATCTGAAGAAGAAGCTCCTGGAAACCAACATGGGCAAGTAATCCCCGCCATTCCGCCGGAGGGCAGCGCGCTTGTTCCTGACAGGCGCCGCCCTCCGTTTATCATGATGATCCACCTTTGCTATGGAGGCATGACGTACACATGAAAATCAAGTTTTCCACCATTCTGACCATCTTGCTTTGCATTGTGCTCGTGATGGGCGCTGTATGCATCGGCGCGGTACGCGGCTGGTCGGATGAGCGCGAGAAGCTGCTTTTGTCCTGCGTGGAGCGTCACAATGTCAGCGTCGGGAGTATCCGCCGCAGCGTAGAGGAATGCCGCGAATGCATGCAAGACTATGACCATCGTCTCTCCACAGAGCTGACAGGCCGTATTGCCGGGAAATTCGGCGTCGAGCCTATTGGCAACAGCGTCGAAAGTCTGCATGAGCAGCTCCTTCACAAAAACGTGCCGGAAGAAGAGCTGCCAGCTCTGCAGTCAATGATCGGCGCTCTGCTGGACGATCACATTGACACGTCGCTTTCTCTTGGCAAGGTAGTTCTGACGATCATTTTCCTGATGGTCATTTTCGGCAATCGCGGCCGGAAGAAGGGCTTCACCTTTGGCAAACTGCTGGCGGGCTTCGGCCTTTTCCGGCTGTGGAAGCGCCGCTGATCCCCACGATCCCGGTGAGGCGTTCGCCTTGCCGGGCTGTTTTCGTGCAGGGTTTTCTTTCTGTAAACCGTTAATTATAGGGGGGCATGGTATGAAAATCATCGGTCTGACAGGCGGTATTGCCTGTGGGAAGTCCACCATCAGCCTGACGCTGCGGGAGCTGGGCGCTGTTATCATTGATGGCGATGTTCTCTCCCGCGAGCTGACGCAGACCGACGGCGCAGCCCTTCCTGCCATCCGCGCCCACTTTGGAAATGAAGTCTTTCATACGGACGGAACACTGAACCGCCGTGCCCTTGGCAGCGTCATCTTTTCTGATGCAGTTGCCCGAGCGGCGCTTGATGGAATCATGCAGCCGCTTCTGCGGGAGCTGATCCTCCGGAGAATTGATGAAGCACGCCAAAGCGGCGCAGATGTGTGCATCCTTGATATGCCGCTGCTGTATGAAAAAGAACTCGACATGCTGTGTGACCGCGTCTGGTGTGCATGGATCCCGCGGGAAACACAATTACAGCGTCTGATGGCCCGAGACGGCTTCACCCTGCAGGAGGCTGAAAACCGCCTTGCAAGCCAGCTGCCCGCAGACGAAAAAGCGGCGAAAGCTGATGTTGTCATTGACACAAGCGGCTCGATACAGTACACTAAAGATTGTATCCTACGAATTTATGCGCAGGAGGTCGGCGCGTCGCGCTGATCCCTCAGGAGGCATTGATGGAGACCAATCCGATGACCCCGCGTCAACGCAACCGACGAACCGAGCGCAGCGATATGCCTGCCTCGCCGCAGCCCATGCAGCCGCAATATGTACAGCAGCAAATCCAGCAGGCGCAGCCGCACTTTCCGCAGCAGCACATCCGGCAGATGCCGCCGCAGTTTCCGCAGCAGCACGTTCAGCAGACGCAGCCGCAGTTTCCGCAGCAGCACGTCCGGCAGATGCCGCCGCAGTTTCCGCAGCAGCACGTCCGGCAGATGCCGCCGCAGTTTCCGCAGCAGCACGTTCAGCAGACACAGCCGCAGCCTGCAGCACGGCCTGTGTCTCGCAGCAGCAATCCGGCAGCCCAGCAGCCTCATGCCGCCAATGCTGTACCCCGGGCGCTTCAGCGGCAGCAGCGACCTGCACAATCTGGCTGGCAAATGCCCGACATGCCCCGACAGAATGCGGTACAGCGCACGCACAGCGACGTTCCTCCAGCCCTCCGGCGTACACGGCAGAACGAGCCTGTCATGATGGACGAGCGCACTCCTGAGAAGACTCCTGCCAACAAGCTTCCTTCGTGGCTTGTGGCATCGCTCGCCGTGATGCTTATCGCTTCCATGGCGCTATTTGCCACCCTGAACCTGATGCAGGCCTACCTGACCACCAAGGCCAACGAGCGTCAGGCAGCTTACGAAGCTGTGCTGAGCAATTATCATGTGGTCGAAAACGCAGCAGGCGGTCGCAGCATCACCTGGCAGTCGGTCATCGAGCGTTATGCCTCCGAATACAATCTGCAGCCTGCCTTTGTGGCTGCGATCATCCGTAACGAGAGTTCCTTCCGTACCAATGCAGAATCCAATGTAGGCGCACGCGGCCTGATGCAGCTGATGCCCGATACCGCTGAATGGATTGCCGGCAAGCTGGATGACAGCAGCTACAGCTTCGACCGCATGTACGACGCAGAAACAAATATCCGCTACGGCTGCTGGTATCTGGGATATCTGTCGGAGCTCTTCCGCGGCGATCCAATCCTCGTCAGCGCGGCCTACCATGCCGGGCAGGGCGACGTCCGCGGATGGCTGGGCGACCGAAGCATCTCTGCTGATGGACTAACCGTCCCCCTTGACAAGGTACCTATTGCAGAAACCCGACAATATGCAGGGAGAGTGACACAGGCTTATGGCATTTATCAGACTCTGCTCTATCCAGAAAACGCCTTTAGCGCTCCATCGGCTGCTTTGCCTGCTGATGGCGCTGATCATCGTATCGCTGCCGCTGTCCGCTGACGCATCCAATGTTGAGGATGCACTGGTCGTGGGCATTCAGAGTTCCAAGACAATCAGCCTGCGGCCGCTGGCTCCCGTAGAGCGCGACATGCTCAGCGTTTTTGATCTGGTGTACGACAGCCTCGTTGTGATCAATGATGATTACATGCCGGAGCTCTCACTGGCAGACAGCATTACCAACAACAATGGCAAGACCTGGACCATCCGCCTCAAGGAGAACCTCCAGTTTTCCGACGGCAGCCCCTTGACGGCCTATGACGTGGTAGCCACGGCAGAAGCCATCATCGCAAAGGCCGGCAGCGAAAACACCGCCGATCAGGGCTACTACTACAACCTGAAGTACTTCGTTGATAAGATCAGTGCCAAGAACGAGCTGACCATTGAACTCCGTGCCGAACGCGCGTACTACGGCGTGTGGTATGCGCTGACCTTCCCGGTCCTGCCCGCCAGTCAGGTCAATGCGGACAACCCTCTGGGTTCAGGACCCTATATGGTGCAATCCTTCGAGCCCGGTTCCTCTCTGGAGCTGGTGCCAAACCCCTACTGGTGGCAGGGTCAGCCGCAGGTCAAGAGCATCTTCTTTGAAATGTATTCAAAGGCTTCCGAAGTTATCGAAGCCTATGAATATGCACGTGTGGACGCGATTTTCACCCGTTCCATTGCCTCAGCGCAGTATAAGGGCGGCACCTCCAACCTTGCGCTGGACTACCGTACCAATCAGCTCGAATGCCTGCTCATGAACCATTCCGCCTTCCCGACCAACAACCAGAGCGTCCGTGAAGCCATCCGCTACCTGATCGACGTGGACAAAATTGCCTCCCAGATCTACAACGGCATGGTAGAACGTACGGACACCCCCTTCGTCAACGGCACCTGGATGTATAATGAGGGGCTGACCTCCTATTTCCGCACCGATCCGGCCCGGGCGCTGGAGCTGCTGGATGCAGAGGGCTGGTCGGATACAAATGACGACGGCATCCTCGACCGCCCCAACGATGAAGGCAAGTCGGTCATGCTGGCCATGGATCTGTACGTATACGAGGAACCAGACAACGATGTGCGAGTAGAAACTGCCAACCTCATCGCTGACACGCTGAACTCCTATGGCTTCAGCGTTACGGTCAAGACGATGTCCTTTGCGCAGGTACAGGAGGAGCTCTCCAAGGGAAACTTTGATATGTGCCTTGCCTCCTTTGCCATGGATATATGTCCTGACGCAGGCTTCATGCTCATGAACTACAACACAGGCAATTACAGCCGCTATCGTTCACAGACCATGACAGACCTTTGCACCAGTCTGCGCAAGCAGGTTGAGCAAGCGGATTACCAGCGCGTGCTGTATCAGATTCAGGAACAGTTTGCCAAGGATTGTCCCTTCATCTGTATGTTCTACCGTTCCGGCACCGTCCTGACCCGCCGGATGTACACCGTAACCCGCGATGTACGTGAGGGTGAGCTGCTCAAGGGCATTGAGTTCTTCAGGAACTGACATTCTTTCACCATCATCCACAGAGGAGGTATGCTGCGTGACGTACAGGAAGATGTGGACAGCCTTTCCTGCGCAGCACCCGGAGGCCGTTGGCGCAGCATATGTAGTCCGTTCTTACGGCACAGCGCAGAACGCGCTGGCTGATATGACACAAGCCGTCCTCCCCTTCTCCGAGGATGTTGATGCAGTATGCGAGCGATTTGAGGTGATGTACCCATGACGCAGATCTATTTTGTCCGCCACGCAGAACCGAACTACCGCAACCATGATGATCAAAGCCGTGAGCTGTCTGCCCGCGGCCTGGAGGATCGCAAGCTGGTAACGGCATTCCTGCTGGACAAGGACATCGATGCTGTGCTTTCAAGCCCTTACCGGCGAGCCGTGGATACAGTACGTCATTTTGCCGATACAGTCCGTAAGCCCATTGAACACATTGCAGATTTCCGGGAGCGCCGGGTAGACAGCGTCTGGATTGATGATTTCGATGACTTCTGCCGCAAGCAATGGGCAGACTTTGATTACCACCTTGCTGACGGCGAATCCCTGCGTGAAGTACAGACGCGCAATGTCACCGCTCTGCAGAGGGTTTTGCAGACGCATGCAGGACAGCGCGTGGTGATCGGCGGACACGGAACTGCCATCAGCACGATACTCAACCACTATGACCCCAGCTTCGGCCATGCAGAATTTGAGGCGATCCGGCGGTTGATGCCCTGGATCATCCGATTGGATTTTGACGGAGATACCTTTCTCAGTATGGAGCGCTTCAACCTGAAGCCCTGATGCAAAAGCCTGCCGGCATACGGCAGGTTTTTCTTTACTCTTCTTATTCGATTATTGTCTAATTAGTTGTTGACCAATTTAATCAATTAGTGTATAATTACAATTGCAAAGGAGGGAAATAAACATGCATGACGAATTTTTGAAATGGTGTGATGCGCGCATCGCCGATTGCAGCGCCAGGCAGCGTATCCTGTCCGAAGACTGCCGCGGAGACGAAGCCAGATTCATGCAGATCCGCAGCAATGTATACGGCATATTCCGTTCGGTATATACCGCCCTTGACGGGGACATGTCGCAGGTCCTTGACCGCCTGGCAAGCATTCCCGCCGCATGGGAGCATAGCCTCGCACAGGCCGAATCCCACGGTGAAGCTGAAAAGGCCCACATTGAGTGCATCAAGCTCGAAACAGCCGACGCCATCCAACACTATGCAACCAATCTGGAGGCAAAGAATCATGACTGAAACAGAAGCTCTGACACTCTTCAAGTGCCTTGCCGACAAATCGCGGCTTCAAATCCTAAAATCCCTTGCACAGGAAGATATGTATGTCGAGCGCCTTGCGGAGCGTCTGGGGCTGACTCCCCCCACCATCTCCTTTCACCTGAAAAAGCTGTCAGAAGTCGGCGCCGTCCGCTCCTACAAAACACAGTACTACACCATGTATGCCCTGCAGGATGAGGTTTTCCGCACAACCATTCTTGAACTGCTGATGGAACGCTCTGACGAGGCTGACCTGCAGGCCCAGCGTGACGAAGCCTACCGGCAAAAGGTACTCAAAACCTTCTTTGAATACGGAAAGCTCCGTTCCATACCCACGCAGAAAAAGAAGGAACGAATCGTGCTGGAGGAGATCGTTCGTGCCTTTGAACCTGGTCGGCGCTACACCGAACGGGAGGTCAACATTATCCTTGCCGATTATCACGACGATTTCTGCACGCTACGCCGCGATATGATCGGTGAGAAGCTCATGCAGCGCGAACAGCAGGTGTATTGGCGCACAGCATCTGACGATCTGCCATGACGCCAGGAGTCTCTCCTGCGGAGACTCCATTTATCCGTCTTGCACCATCTGCTGCCATATGCTATAATCAACATATCACGATACATAGGAGGTATTTCCATGACAAAGCGCATTCTGAGCATCCTTCTTCTGGTTTCCTTGATGATCTCAAGCGTCGCCCTTGCCGAAACCGTCGAATTCACGTTTGCGGGGAATCTCCGCTTCGGTATGTCGTACGACGAAGCCCTGCTGGTTTCCGGCTTCAATGCATACGAAGAGTCAAAGGGCAGCATCCACTGGAACCGCAAGGAGCTCATGGGAATCCAGAACCAGAAATACATCGGCTCCATCGACGATTATGAAATCAGCGGCCTGACCTTCCACGCAGGCGCTCAATTTGACTCGGCCAACAAGCTTTTCCGCGTCCAGTATACCATCGGCGGCGTACTGGCCAACGAATACAAGGCTGACGATTTCAACAAGCTCGAAACGATTCTGACAAATACCTATGGTCCGGAATCTTACACCTGCACCTCCCCTATTCCTGCGTATCTTGATGATCTTTACTCCGGCAGCACGATCGTCTATGCCATGACCGCGCAGGACATCCCGCTGAATTACTCCATCCGTGCCGTGCCCTACGCGGGCGGTACGGTCGTTATTGAGAACGTGATCTACCAGACGCTCACAACCTTCAACAATGCCCTTACCGGTAAGTACTCTCATAATAACCAGCAGTTCCATCATCTGCTGATCTATACCTACTATGACGTCGATCTGACCCCGACTGACGCTGATTCCCTCCGCTTCTGATCTTCTCAGGGCGCTTGCTGCACATTGCTGCAGGAAGCGCCCTTTTGAGCATCAGGCTTGCGGAATATGCAAATTATATCCTTGTTCTTCCCAGAACAGACTTGCATTCCTTGATGAAAGCTGTTACAATAATATTGAATGCAATTACATAAGGAGTGCGATGTATGACGTTTATCACCCGACTCCGGAGCCTTTTTGGCGCACAGGACATGACCGTTGGTTCCCCGATGTCATGCCTGCTGAAGTTCTCCATCCCCCTGCTGATCGGAAATATCGCCCAGCAGATGTACAACACGGTTGACGCAATGGTCATCGGTCAGAGCCACTGGGGCGACGCCGGTCTGGCCGCCGTGGGTTTGGCCGGCCCCATCGTGAACCTGCTGCTGGTGCTGTTCATGGGTATTTCTACCGGCGCGTCCATCCTGTCTGCGCAGTATTTCGGCGCCAAGGATCGTCCGACGCTGAACCGCACGGTCGGCGCATCACTGTTTCTGATCGTCGTTTCCGGCCTGATCATGATGGTCGCAGGTTATTTCCTCTCCCCCGTGCTGATCAATATGACGACACCACCCTCCCCTGAGGTTGGTCAGGGCGCAACAGATTATCTCCAGATTTTCTTCCTTGGCATTATCGGCAGCGGCATGTACAACATCATTTCCGGCATCCTGCGCGGTATGGGTGACAGCATTTATCCGCTGATTTTCCTCGTGATCGCCTGTGTGCTGAATATCTTCCTTGACCTTGCCTTCGTGGAGCAGATGGGCGTTGCCGGCGTGGCGCTGGCGACGATCATCGCACAGGGTGTATCCGCTGTGCTGTGCCTGTGGCGGCTTTGCCATATGCGAAATGTTTGCGACGTGAAAATGAAGCATGTCCTGCATCCCGATAAGGCACTGATGCTCAAGATTGGCAAGCTGGGGCTGCCCTCCGGTATCACGCAGGCGATTTTCTCCATGTCCGCCATCGTCGTGCAAACGCTGACCAACACGCTGGGCGATGCGATGGTTGCTGCAAATACAGCTATCATGCGCGTGGACGGCTTCGCCATGATGCCTAACTTCACCTTTGGCACAGCAGCCACCACCTACATTGGCCAGAACGTAGGCGCCGGCAAGGGTGAACGCCTGAAGCCCGGTATCAAGGCCATGCTGAAGCTGGGACTCATCTCTTCCAGCATCATGGTCGCTGGCATCCTGCTGCTGGGACACAATCTGGTGGGTATGTTCACCGATACGGAGCTGACCATCCAGTTGGGTCTGCAAGGTCTGCGTACACTGGCCGTTGGCTACATCTGCTTCTCTGTGTCGCAGGTGCTGCAGGGCTCCATGCGCGGCGCCGGTGAAACCACGGTGCCCATGTATATCTCCATCTTTACAACGGTCATCCTGCGCATGCCTCTGGCGTATCTGCTGGCATTCCTGACCCGTACGCCTGAATGGCCCAACGGTCAGCCCGCCGCACTGTACGTTTCCCTTCTTACCTCGTGGGTCGTAGCAATGCTCCTGTCCATCGCTGCCTATCGCATGAAGTGGTGGCGCAAGAAGCTCCCCGCTGATCTGGGCAGCGCCCTGTAATCACTTTCCCTGCGCGTGCTGCCCATCATGCAGCACGCGCTTTTCAAAGAAGGAGGTTCCATCATGACACTCGAACAGGCAATTGCCAAAATGAATGAGCTTCAAGCTGCCCAGCAAGCCTATAACCACGCTATGGGCGTTCTTTCCCTTGACGGAGATACCGCCGCCCCCTCTGCCTCTGCCCGCGGCCGCGGTGAAACAATGGGCTACCTTTCCGGCGTGACCTACAAGCTGCTGGTCAACGACGAGGTTAAGGAAGCTCTGGAAACCATCCTGCAGAACAAGGACGCTGCAACGCCCCTGCAGGCCCGTCAGGCAGAACTGCTCAAGGAAGACTATGACGACACCACCCGCATCCCCATGGATGAATACGTCGCCTATTCAACCCTCATCACCAACGCCAACGCAGTTTGGCACGAAGCCAAGCAGAAGGATGATTATGCCTCCTTCGCGCCCTATCTTGAGCAGATTATCGATTACAACCGCCGGTTTGCATCCTATAAGGATCAGCACAAGCCTGCCTATGACGTTCTGCTGGACGGCTACGAGAAGGGTGCATCCACAGCAACACTTGATCCCTTCTTTGCACTCATGCGCGAAAAGCTGACTCCCATCATCCTGGAAGTCGCACAGAAGCCCGCGCCTGACTGTTCCTTCCTTGAGCAGCGGTTTCCCATTCACGATCAGCGGATTTTCTCCGACCGCCTCATGCAGATGATGGGCATCCCCCGCGACCGCTGCGCCATCGCAGAAACAGAGCATCCCTTCACCACCAATTTCAACAAGTGGGATGTGCGCATCACAACCAACTACGCCGAAACAGATGTAGCGGACAGCATGTACTCCGTCATACACGAAGGCGGACATGCTCTCTATGAACTGGGTACGGCAGACGAAATTCAATTTACCTGCCTTGCCAGCGGCGCTTCGATGGGACTTCACGAGAGTCAAAGCCGTTTCTATGAAAACCTGATCGGACGCAGCCTCCCCTTCTGCCGCGCGCTGCTGCCGGTGATGCAGGAATGCTTCCCGGATCAGATGAAGGGCGTGACCGCTGAGGGACTCTATGCCGCTGTCAACCGTTCACAGCCCAGCCTGATCCGCACACAGGCAGACGAGCTGACCTACCCTCTGCACATTGCCATCCGCTATGAGATGGAAAAACGGATGATCGCCGGCGACGTGAAGGTCGGCGAGCTTCCCGCCCTCTGGAACCAGATGTATCTGGATTACCTCGGCGTGACTGTCCCCAACAATCGCGAGGGCATCCTGCAGGATGTGCACTGGGCCGGCGGTATGATCGGCTACTTCCCGTCATACGCGCTGGGCAGCGCCTACGGCGTACAGATGCTGCATGCGCTTGAGAAGGATTTCGATCCGTGGTGTGATGTGGAAAAGGGTGATCTGAGCCGCATCACGGCCTGGCTCGGGGATAAGATCCATCGTCATGGCCGTATGCTGACGCCGCCTCAGCTGCTCCGCAGTGCCATCGGCCAGGACTTTGATCCTTCCTGCTATACCGCCTATCTCACGAAAAAGTTTGCTGATCTGTACAAGCTTTGATGACACGCCGCCGCCCGGAAACGTACGGCGGCATTTTCTTTCTGCTTTTTACCGTTTCCATGCAGGAAATACACATTTTATTCACCCTTTATCTATCATTCTGTGGTATGATAATGATGTCAAAGAGCCCGCGCTCTTTGGAGAACATTCCAAGGAGACTCCTATGCAAGATATTCTCATCTTCAAACGGATCGAGAAGAAGTATCGGCTGACCGCCGCACAGAAGGACATGCTTCTGCAGGAGATCGGCGTCCATCTCGTCCCGGATGAGCATGGCCGCAATACCATTTGCAGCTTATATCTCGATACGCCGGATCATCTGCTGATCCGCAATTCCATTGATGCAACCATCTACAAAGAAAAGCTTCGTCTTCGCTCCTATGGCATACCAGCACCGGATGACCATGTGTTTCTGGAAATAAAGAAGAAATACAAAGGCGTGGTCTACAAGCGCCGCGTATCCCTGACCCTTCGTCAGGCAATGGATTATCTTTCCGGCGGCAAGCGTCCTGAAGAATCACAGATCATGTCTGAAATCGACTATGCGATACGCTTTTACCGCCAGCCTCGTCCTGCCATGTTCATCGCCTACGAACGAGAGGCTTACTTCGTCCCGGAGCTGCCAAACCTTCGCATCACCTTTGATACGGGCGTACGTTTCCGGGAGCACGAGCTGGCGCTGGAGCTTGGCACCCACGGCACACAGCTTCTTCCCGATGATGTAATCCTCATGGAGATCAAAACAGACGGCGCCATGCCCGTATGGCTTTCTGATGCCCTTGGCCGCTGCAGCCTCCTGCCTGTGTCCTTCTCCAAGTACGGAACGGCCTATCTGTCCACTTTGTCGTCCGGCAACAGAGCCGTGCTGCCTGCTGCATGCATTGCTTCCAATGAAATGAGAGGAGAAACAATCCCCCATGTCTGAGCTGTTTGATTCCATCATTGTCGGAAACTCCATTTCCATCGGGACTTATCTTCTATGTCTGCTGGCTGCGTTGGGCTGCGGCATTCTGACAGCGCTGACTTCCGCCTTCCGCAGTCAGGCGTCCAAGAGCTTTCTTATGTCGCTGGTGCTGCTGCCGATGATCGTCGCGACGGTCATCATGATGGTCAATGGCAATATTGGTACAGGCATGGCGGTCATGGGTGCTTTTTCGCTCATCCGCTTCCGTTCCGTCCCTGGCAAAGCCCGCGATATTGTGGTCATATTCCTGAGTATGACAGCAGGTCTTGCCTGTGCAGCCGGGTATGTAGGCATTGCACTGGTGTTCACGCTGGTCGTGTGCGCAATCATGCTGGTGCTCAGCTTCATCCCCATGGGCAATGAACGCAGCATGGATCTGCACATCACCATTCCCGAATCCCTGCGCTATGCCAATGAATTTGACGAGCTGTTTGCCAAGTACACACGTTCACACCGCCTCATGCGTGCCAAGACCACCAACATGGGCAGCCTGTACAAACTGCTCTACCGGGTGGAGATGAAGGATGCCGCACAGTCCCAGGCCTTTATTGATGAGCTGCGCTGCCGCAACGGCAATCTTGAAATCGCGCTGTCCGAGGTCATGGAAGGAAATGAAGAGCTGTAAATAAGGTGTCGTATTCAATAATGGCATAGTCAAAGCGCCTCTGTTCCCTATATAAAGGGCAACAGAGGCGCTTTCTCATGTATCAATAAGGGCTGTCAAACTCGGCTTCCGCCTTTGCAACCGCATCCTCCAGCGTCATGCCGGTGAAGAAAGGGGCGTTCAGATAACGCCCGGATTTCCCATCATCAACAAATGCACCTACGGCAATACCAGGAATGGCACTCTCAGGCGCATTAGGCGCATGGGGGCCGCCCAGATCTGTCCGACACCAGCCAGGATCAGTCAGATTGATCATCACATTCGTCCCCTGCACCTTGCTGCCCAGATCGATGGTGATCTTGTCCAGCGCAGCCTTGCTGGCTGAATATCCTGCCTGTTCAGGTTCAAGCCTGATTCCGCTGGTAGTATTCACAATGCGACCAAAGCCTCGCTCCATCATCTTCGGCAAAAAATGATAGCAGATCATCGCCGGTGCAATTGTGTTGATCTTGAAGGACTCCGTATAATCGCTCACAGGCGTGGAACAGTAATCCGCCCGGTAAGCAATCTGCATGCCTGCATTGTTCAGCACAATATCCACCTGAGTACCACGCGCATCGATCTGCGCAAGCATCTTCTGCACCGCGTCAAGATCGCTCAGTTCGGCTTCCACCGCATAGGCCTCCACACCCATCGCCGACACCTCTGCCAGCAGCCTTTCCGTATGCGCGAGCTTTCTGCTGTGCAGGATGAGGTTTGCGCCATGCTGCGCCATCAGCTTTGCCGTCAGATAGCCTATCCCTCGTGCAGCGCCGGTGATCAGACACCAACGGCCCTTCATATCAAGCATTGGCAATGGCCTCCTTCGCAGCTTCCAGCGCAGCAACAACCTTATCACACCATGCGTCGAATTCAGGATCCTCCACCTGCAGCTTCGGCGTATTGACCATATTCCTCACCGCACGGCGCAATCCCTGATCCGCACGCACAGTACAGCAGAAGCCCGGCACAGCACGCTTGATCTTGCTGTTGTCAAACACAACCGTGTTGGCCTTGTCGCCCAGGAGTCCGCCTTCAAAATCATACTTACCCACTGCATTCAGAAAATCCGACGGCACATAGCAGGGCTTATAAGCAACGCCAAGCTCATCGGCAATCACGGCGTAGATCTGGTTCCATGTAACAGATTCATCCGAGGTGATATGATATGCCTCGCCGATGGCATGAATATTGCCCATCAATCCAATGAACGCCTTGGCAAAATCCGTGTTGTAGGTGATCGTCCACAGAGACGTGCCATCACCATGCACAAGAACCGGCTTACCTTCCAGCATGCGTTTGAGAATCTGCCAGCTGCCCTTATCGCCGTGTGCACCCACCGGGACATTGCGCTCGTCATATGTATGACTGGGACGGATGATCGTCACAGGGAAGCCGTGCTCCCGGTATTGTTTCATCAGATACTCTTCACAGGCAATCTTGTTGCGTGAGTATTCCCAGTGCGGATTCGCCAGCGGTGTGCTCTCCGTAATGCGGTAATCAGACAGCGGCTTCTGATATGCCGATGCAGATGAAATGTACATAAACTGCTTTGTTTTTCCCGTAAACAGGCGATAATCTCTCTCCAGCTGCGCAGGAACAAAGCCGATGAAATCGCACACACAGTCGAAATTCAAGCCATTAAGTGCTTCTGCAGCCTGTGCCTCCTGGTTGATGTCTGCATTGATCACCTTCACGCCTTCCGGCAGCTCCGCTGAGCGGGTACCGCGGTTAAGCAGATACAGCTCCCATTCCGGATTCTGTGCCAGCTGACGGGTAATGGCCATGCTGATGGTTCCGGTTCCGCCGATAAACAATGCTTTCATGAATACGGTCCTCCTTTACACATCTGCATGCGCCGCAATACGGTAAATCTGTGCCACATCCTCGCTGTTCAGATGCACGAACCCGCCCGTGCGGCCTTCGCCCAATCCCAGCTTCTGCACCAGTACAGGAATGTCCTCTTCCCGTGCGCCAAGCTCGGCAAAATTGATCGGAAGTCCAATCTCCCGCAGGAAGCGGCGGAAACAGCGAATTCCTGCAAGCGCCGTATTCTCCGGATGCTCAAAATCCATTGCGCAGCCCCATACGCGCGTCGCGACCTGTGCAAAACGCATCGGATTGTGCGGCATGACAAATTCCATCCACGCAGGCATGATCACCGCCAGACCCGCACCATGAGCCACGTCATACAGACCGGACAATTCATGCTCTATGTTGTGGCTGTTCCAATCCTGATCGCGGCCCACACCGACGATGTTGGTATGCGCCACGGTGCCAGCCCACATGATGTTTGCGCGGGCATCATAGTTGTTCGGATCTGCGATGACCCGCGGCGCTTCCTTAACCATCGTGCACAGCACAGCCTCACACAGACGATCCGTGATCTCCACCTCGGTTGTATTGGTGAAATAACGCTCGAACACATGTGCCATGATATCAGCAGCACCACATGCCGTATGGAAGGGCGGAAGCGTGCAGGTCAGCTCGGGGTTCATGATGGAAAAACGGGGTCTCAGCGCATCACCACCGGCGCCACGCTTGAGTCCAGTTGCTTCCTGCGTCACGACAGTATCGCCGCTTCCCTCGCTGCCAGCCGCTGCGATGGTAAGCACCGTGCCGACAGGCAGCGCCTTACGCACGGCAGCCTTTCCGCTGTAAAAGTCCCAGAAGTCTCCGTCATAGAGTACGCCTGCTGCAATCGCTTTCGCAGAATCGATCACAGAGCCGCCGCCTACGCACAGGATAAAGTCGATGCCTTCCCGCCTGCACAGTTCAATGCCCTCATAAACCAGTGTATCACGGGGATTGGGTTTCACGCCGCCAAGCTCAATATAAGGCACGCCTGCCGCTGTCAGCGATGCAGTCACACGTCCCAGCAAGCCGCTCCTCACCGCACTTCCGCCACCAAAGTGAACCAGCACCTTGCTCCCGCCATACTTCTTGACCAGTTCTCCAGCTTCGTTTTCGCTTCCGCGGCCAAAGACAAATTCCGTGGGGCTGTAAAAATGGAAATTATTCATACATACACTCCTATCTTATCTTTTCAGAACGTTGCTGATGCAACCATTATAACCGATTATATATCTTATAGCAAGCACAAAATACCCTGCCCGCAGCTGGTGCAGACAGGGTTTTCATTCATAACGCGTTTTCGATTACAGCTGCATATCCTCGCCGTAGCCATAGTGTTCCACAACATAGTCCACGTCCTTGTCGCCGCGGCCGGAGAGGGTGACAAGGATGGAGCCTTTCTTCATTTCCTTTGCCTTCTTCATCGCAAAGGCCACCGCGTGGCTGGATTCCAGTGCAGGAATGATACCCTCGTATTTGCTCAGGGCAAAGAACGCCTTCACCGCTTCCTCATCCGTCACGGAATCATAGGTCACACGGCCAAGATCCCGCAGGTATGCATGCTCAGGGCCAACAGAGGGATAGTCCAGACCAGATGCAATGGAATATACCGGCGCTGGCTCGCCGTTCTCATCCTTCAGCATGATGGAATGGAATCCATGCATGGTGCCGGGAGTGCCGTGCTTCATGGACGCAGCATGATCACCCAGCTTATCGCCCTTGCCCAGCGGCTCCACACCATACAGCTCAACCGCGCTGTCCAGGAAAGGCACGAAGGTTCCCAGACTATTGCTGCCGCCGCCCACGCAAGCACAAACCACGTCGGGCTCATGACCCATCATGTCCTTGAACTGCTCGCGCATCTCCTGCCCTACAACCATCTGGAAGTCACGAACCATCAGCGGGAAGGGATGCGGACCAAGGGTGGAGCCAATGCAGTATATCGCATCCTTGTATTCGCGGGCATAAGCTTCAAAGGCCGCGTCAACCGCTTCCTTCAATGTCTTGAGTCCATGCGTAACAGGTACAACATTTGCACCAAGGATCTTCATGCGGGTAACATTGGGCGCCTGCTTGGCAATGTCCACCTCGCCCATGTAAATGTCGCACTCCAGACCGAAAAAGGCTGCCGCCGTCGCAAGCGCCACGCCATGCTGACCAGCACCGGTCTCAGCGATAATCTTCTTCTTGCCCATATACTTGGCAAGAAGGCCCTCGCCCATGCAGTGATTCAGCTTATGCGCACCTGTATGATTCAGATCCTCTCGCTTGAGATAAATCTGTGCACCGCCAACCTTTCGGCTCAATCTCTCACAATGGTACACAGGGGTAGGACGGCCCTGAAAATCCTTGCGGATTCGGCGCAGCTCGTTGACGAACTGGGCGCTCTGGGCGATGGTATGGTATGCCTCGGTGATCTCCGCCATGGCAGCTTTCAGCTCATCTGTCAGCAATGCGCCGCCATATTCACCGAAATACCCATTGTCATCGGGATGATAACGCAAATAGGTGCGGTAATCCATATTACGCAGCCTCCTGTTGGATCATAGTTTTAATTTATTATAACACACAAATCAACTGCATGTTGTACATTTCGTGTATTGCTTTCACTGCAAGTCAATCCGCTAAAGGCAGCAAAAAGGAGCAGTGCCGAAGCACTGCCCCATGATGGTATTTTCGAATTACTTGGTGTAGCCGATCTTCTCAGCGCGCTCGTCGATGATGTCCTGACCGCCGGAAGCCAGATAGTCAGCCATGCCCTCGTCGTAGATCTTGTCGAAGTCCGCGACGGAAGCCACGATCGCGCGGCACAGGAACGCGTCACGCTTCTCGGACAGAGAAGTGCCGATGCCTTCCTCAGCAGTAATCGCGCCCACGTTGTAGTGCGCCACGGTACGGCCGCCGTTGGTGGAAGCCGCCAGAGCCTGCACGACATCGTCAGCATCGATGCCCGCGTAGTTCAGAGCCTTGGACTTGCCGGTCAGCTCAGCGTCGAACAGCTGCAGGCCGTTGATGGTGATGGTGTAGTCGATGTTCATGCCGGAGTTCATGATGTCGGGAGCGGTGGCAGCAACGGTCTGGATCGCGCCATTCTCGGTCACGACGTGGTTGACACCCTCGTCACCAGTCTGCAGGTAGACAACAGTCTCGGGAGAAGAGATGAAGTCCAGATACAGCAGGGAGGCCAGAGGCTGATCGTTGGTGTAGGGGAAGAACACCTTGCGGTCAACGGAGTCCGCCAGGAACTTACGGTACACGCCCGCGTCGTTCTGGAAGCACTCGATGGCGATGTAGTTGGCATCCTCAGAAACATTGCGCTTCAGGTTAGCAATGATGGACTCTTCGCCATTGCGGTAGGGGTAATCCCAGTTGTGCATGAAGGCGCCGACGAAGCCAGCCTTGATGTAGCTGTCTTCAGTGGTGTCGCCAGAGCCGTACAGAGCGAAATCCTTCCAGATCAGGCCCATGTTGTACCACTTATTCAGGACGCGCACGCCCTCCTTGTAGCCAGGGTAGAGCAGGTGACGATCGTCGAAGCCGTTGACGTACAGCTCGTCGTCGGTCGCTGCGTCAGGAACGAAGGAGGTCAGCAGGTGGTCATTGCGCCAGCCGATGTCGTAGGAGGTGGTGTAGGGGATCATGCGGTCAGCATCCTCGCCCAGCAGCAGCTCGGCGTTGTTCTGGAAGGCCACCAGCATGTCTTCAAACTCCTGCAGGGTGGTGGGCACCGCCAGATTCAGCTTAGCCAGCCAGTCCTCACGAACGAACAGGTTGATGCGGGCACGCTCAGCCAGCAGAGCCTCGATGGCCCACAGCTCGCCGGTGGTGGGATCCTGATCGTAGTAGATGTTGTAATCGCCCAGCAGGTTGAACAGGTTGGTCAGCTTGTCCTTGTGCTCGGTCAGATAGGGAGCCAGATCCAGCACGCCGCCCATGGAAGCATAGGTCTGGATAGTGGGGTAGGAGTAGGTCACGCACACGTCGGGGGCGTCACCGGAGGCCAGCAGGTTGTTGATCTCGTCAACCTCGGTCCAGCGGGGAACGCTCACGTACTCGACGACGACGTTGTACTTGTCCAGCATACCCTTCTTGATGTAATCGGTGAACTTGTTGTTGGTCGGGTCGGTGCCGCCGTCGTTGGAACGGTTGTAGATTTCAACCGTGATGGTGACGGGCTCGGTGAACTTGCCGTCCACAAACTGCGCTTCAGCGCTCGCATTGACGAGGCCGAGGCTCAGCAGCATGGAAAGCACCAGCAGCAGAGACAGAATGCGCTTCATAGGGAATCCTCCTTGAATTTATTTTACGGGCTACGCTGCCCGCAAGGAACAGGATGGTGATTGGCTGCGGCATCAGCCCTTCACAGCGCCGATGGTCACGCCGGTAACAAAGTAGCGCTGCAGCCAGGGATAGATCAGCAGAATCGGAACGGTGGCAAACATGACCGTCGCCATCTTCATCGTCTCGCCCACACCGGGGTCGAAGAAACCTTCCTGCGTACCAATCTCAATGGCCGTGGTATTCTGCAGGATGTTGTACAGCAGCAGCTGGATGGGGTACAGTTCTTCCTTCTTGACGTACATCAGCGCGTCAGAGAAGCCGTTCCAGCGGCCTACGGCATAGAACAGCGCCAGCGTGGCCATCACAGAGGTGGACAGCGGCAGGTAGATCTGAATCAGCATACGGAACGGGCCCGCGCCGTCGATCTCCGCCGCCTCGCGGAGACTGTCCGGAATGCCGAAGAAGAACGAACGCATGATGATCATGTTGAACACGCTCAGGCAATTCGGGATGATCAGCACCCAAACGGTATTGAGCATGTTCAGATTCTTCATCATCAGGTAGTGCGGGATGGTACCTGCGCTGAAATACATCGTCAGGACGATGATGGCATTGATGACCTTGCGGCCGCGAAGCTTGTCAAAGATCAGCGGGAAAGCGCACAGGATGGTCATCGTCATGGAGATGATTGTGCAGACCACCGTCAATACCGCCGTGTAGCCCAGAGAGTAGGTGTACTTTGCGTCGCGCAGCACATTGGTATAGGCGTCGAAGTTCAGACCCTTGGGCCAGAGCAGCACCTCATTGCGGTTGAGGTAATAGGTCGAGGACAGGGAGCGCGCCAGCACGTTCAAAAGCGGAACGAGGCAGATGAAGATCAGCACGCAGCAGATCGCGACGACAATCCAGTCGCCGACTTTCGTTTTCCACGATTTAATCATTGCTTCATCCCCTCCTTACCAAACGCCGCGCTCGCCAAACTTGTTGGCGATCTTATTCGCACCCAGCAGGAAGAACACGCCGATGACCGACTGGAACAAGCCCACAGCCGTCGTCAGCGAGAACTGGCTGCCCTTGATACCGTTCTGATACACAAAGATGGAGATCACGTTGGACACGTCGGTCACCAGCTTGTTGCTCAGCGCGTAGGGACGGTCGAACTCGGAGCCCAGAATGCGGCCCAGGTTCATGATCAGCAGGGTGATGATGGTCGAGCGCAGACCCGGCAGTGTCACATGCCAGATCTTGCGGAAACGGCCTGCGCCGTCCACAGAAGCGGCCTCGTACAGCTCAGGGCTGATGCCGGTCAGCGCAGCCAGATAGATGATCGTATTCCAGCCGGCTTCCTTCCAGATGCCAAGCATGATATACGTCCAGACCCAGTTATTTGAATCATCCAGGAAGTGAATCGGCTCCATGCCCGCATTCTTGAGGACGATGTTCACCAAACCGTCATTGGGCGCCAGCAGACGCAGCGCCAGACCGGAAATGATGATCCAGCTCAGGAAGTGCGGCAGATACACGATGGTCTGCGTGATGCGCTTGAAGCGCTTGAACGTCAGCTCATTGAGCAGCAGCGCCAGAATAATGGGCGCAGGGAAGCCGATGATCAGATCCAGGAAATTCAGCGTGACAGTGTTGCGCAGGGCGTAAATAAAGTCACGGTTCTTGAAGGCCTTGATAAACCACTCGAAGCCGTTGTTTCCAGCCCATGCCACTTCCCACGGCGGCTTGATGATGTTGTTCTTTTTGAATGCGCTCAGAATGTAGGCCATGGGCGCATAGCGGAACACGATGAAGAAAATCACCGGCAGCAGCAGCATGATGTACAGCGTGCCGTAGCGGCGCATGTACTGTTTCCAGGACATGCGGCCCAGTGATTTCTTTTCCCGGCGAGTCAGGGATGCCCGCTGGACTTTCACCCGATACCCCTCCTTACGTAACGCGGAACGACATGCACTGAATATCCATGGATCACCAAAACAGCAGCTGCTTTGCATCTGCCTGTTCGATATCGCGGCGCATTCCTTCCCTGTTGATTATGGTTTTCATTATACCAGTAAACACAGGCGCATTCTAATCATTATTTGCTTTCAATTGCTCATATATTGCGTATTTTCGTCTATTTTACATGATTATTCCGCTTCCGTTTAGGATGATATTGGTAATTAATCATCAAAAAAGCCTGCATTGCACACGGCCATGCAGGTTAATCTTGTCAGCGTTCGAGCAAGCCCTGACCATCATCAAGGTTATTCTTGCAGCTGACGCAAAGCTTTGTCCGGATAATGCGCTGTTGAATGTGTTGCTGCCAAAGCGCCTTCTGATTCCCTTATTACAAAGGTACTCTGCGTTATTCCGCCTGCTTCGGCCTAACGTGCTTCACAACCAGCAGACCGACCTCAAACAGCAGGAGAATCGGGATACCCAGCATCACCTGCGAAACCACGTCCGGCGGCGTCAGCACCGCAGCGATCACCGCCACTGCCAGAATGACAAATTTACGCTTGCCTGCCAGCATCTCATAATTCGTCATCCCCAGCCTGGTGGTGATATACAGCGCTACGGGCAGCTCAAAGGCCAGTCCAAAGGGCAGCACGAAGCCAAAGAGGAAGCCCACATATTTATCGATGGACAGCATCGGTACGGCAAGGTTTTCGCCTGAAATCAGGAAGAAATCCACCGCCAGCATGTACACCGCAAAGTAGCAGAACATCACGCCCAGTAGAAACAGGAATACTGCCACAAAGAAAATGAGCCGCACAGCCCGCTTCTCATTAGGATACAACGCCGGCTTGATAAATCCCCACAGCTGCCAGAAGATCACCGGACTCGCAACCACCACCGCCGCTACCAGCGCAACCTTCAGCTTGGTCATGAGCGCCTCGGACATGGCTGTGTAAATGATCTCAATCCCCCGCTCCACGATGGGCTGGGTGATCAGCCCCATCAGCGGGTCGATGAACGCATAGAAGATGACCACGAACGCGGCAAGAACTGCGCCCGCACTGACCAGCAGTATCTTCCGCAGCGCTGCCAGATGCTCCAGGATCGACTGCTTTTCATTCGGCTGATCCATACTATTCCCCCTTATCGCGGGGCCGATGGATTACTCGGCCTTGCCCTCTTCCTTTTTCTCAGCGGGTTCGTCCGATTTGAGTTCTTTCTTGAAATCACGGATACTCTGGCCAAGCGCCTTGCCCACGCCTGCCAGCTTGCCGCCGCCAAAGAGTACCAGCGCAAGCACCAGAATCAGAATAATCTCCGTTATGCCCAGTCTGCCCATTGTTCAAGTCCTCCTTCAAATTGATGTATTGCCGATCTCCCCGCGAAGCTCCTTTGCTGCGCCGTCCACGTCCTTTCGGACGCTGTCAACGCTCTGCTTCACCTCGCAGGCTGCCTTGCTGATCTCATCCGCTGCATCCCTGACGTCACCGGACACATCCGCTTCCTCAAAGGTCCTTTTCAAGTCCTCCTTCGTATCGCGGAATTCAGCAGTAAACTCGTCCCAGCCAGTCTCCTTTTTCACCTCGCGGACCAGCCTGCGGATGCTCTTGATCTGCCGGGCCACCCACCGGGCAACCTTCGGCAGATCCTTCGGGCCAACGACCAGAAACGCCACCAGCAGCACCAGGATCAGCTCCATCATGCCGATGTTGAACATACCCATTCGCCTCCCTGCACCGGGCGATGCATCTATCGACCGGCTTCACACTTTTTCGTGGGATATATTATACATCATTCATAGCCAAAAGTAAATCACCACTTTTCTGCCTGATTGAGCAGTTTGTCTTGTCTAACCCACCATTGATGCTGTATAATATAGATACCATACATGCGAAATACCGATGCAGAAATAGCTTTCTGCACGTGTTTCGCCTACCGACGACACAATGATATCATCAGGAGGAGATCCACCATGAACAAGACCCGCCGCGAATTTCTGAGCCTGGCTGGCAAGGGTATCCTTGGCGCAGCCGCCATCGCGACCGTTCCCGCTGTCACCACCGCCCATGCCGCTGAGATCGAAGCGCCCGCGTGGCCCTGGACCTACCAGCCCCTGGACAAGGAAGAAGTCAAGGCGCGCGTGTACGCCAACTTCTCCACCCACGGCGGCTGCTGCGCTGCTGTTGCCTCCGGCATTCTGGAGCTGATGGCAGAGAAGTACGGCTACCCCTACAACCAGATCAACGGCCGCATGTTCGCCAACGGCGGCGGCGGTTACGGCCGTCGTAACCTGTGCGGCTCTCTGGGCGGCGCTTTCGCAATCCTGGGATGCTTCCTGACCGGCTCTGACTCCGGCAAGCTGCGCAATGAGCTGTACAGCTGGTACGAGACCACTGCTTTCCCGCTCTATCAGCCTGCTGACAAGCCCGAGCATCCCGTTCATTCCGTTTCCGGCTCCGAGCTGTGCAAGGATTCCGTCGGCAACTGGATGGCCGCAAGCGGCTATGAGTTCGGCACCCCTGAGCGCGCAACCCGCTGCGCCTGCCTGTCTGCCGACGTGGCCGAGAAGACCATCACCCTGCTGAACATCCACTTCGGCTATGAGGCTGCTCCCGTGGTTGAGGAGCCCGCGGCTGAGCCTGAGCTGGCTGCGAACGAGTACATCGGCGTGGGCAAGGGCTTCGGCGGCGAAGTAAAGGTCAAGGTCACCATGGACGGCAACAAGATTGCCAAGATCGAAGTGCTGTCCCACGGCGAGACCGCCGGCATCGGCGACGCGGCCATCAAGCCCGTGACTGACGCGATCATCGCTGCCAACTCCACCACTGTTGACGTCCACTCCGGCGCGACCGTGACCTCCAACGCTCTGATCGAAGCCGTGAACAACGCGCTGGCTCAGATCAAGAAGTAATCCACAGATCACTCACAGGCCTCCCCTGCCGGTTCAGCGCTGGCCGGGGAGGCTTTTGTGCACAGGAAAATGAGTTTGCATTGGACAGCCATTACTGACGTCAGGAACCGCTGTGTCGAGCAATGCATGAAACAACAGCAGTACAATCAAACCATTGACAGAAACGTTTCCATAATGGTATCATTAAGCAAACGTTTACGCACCCAAATCCCGATTGAAAGGAAGGATTCTCATGAAGAAAACGCTCCTGATGCGCCTCATGTGTCTGGCACTGATGGCTCTGCTGATGTGCACCTGCGCCGCAGCTGACGAAGTCACCGGCGATGACGGCTCCATTCGCAGCGACCTGACCGCACTCGAGGTCAGCCGCCTGATGGGCAACGGCACCAATCTTGGCAACACCATGGAGGCCTGCAACACCAATGCCATCGCCCCCGGCAACTCTCCTCTGACCTACGAGGTCTCCTGGGGTCAGCCCGTCACTACGCAGGAAATGCTCACAGCCCTGAAGGCCGCGGGCTTTGACACCGTGCGTATCCCCGTGGCCTGGATGACCAACGCTACCACGCTGGCCATCGACGGCAGCTACATCATCGATCCTGCCTACCTTGACCGTGTCGCCGAGATCGTCGACTACGCCCGCAACGCCGGCATGTACGTCATCATCAACGATCACTGGGACGGCGGCTGGTGGGGCATGTTCGGTTCCGAGAGCGCTGAGACCCGTCAGCTGGCCATGGACGCTTACGTCGGCATGTGGGCGCAGATCGCCATTCGCTTCGCCGATTACAGCGACTATGTCATCTTCGAGTCCGCCAACGAGGAGCTGGGCACCCGTCTGGACGAGAACTCCGTCTATTGCTCCGACTCCGTGACCACATACATGACCCACGACGAGTACTACGCACTGGCCAACCAGATCAACCAGGCTTTCGTGGACACCGTCCGCATGACCGGCGGCAACAACGCCGAGCGCTTCCTGCTGATCGCGGGCTTCAACACCAACATCGACCAGACCTGCGACGAGCGCTTCAAGATGCCCACAGACACCGTGGAGAACAAGCTCCTCCTCTCTGTCCATTACTACGATCCCTGGTCCTATGCGGGCGCGACCACCGCTGCGGGCGCGACAGCCTGGGGCACCAGGGGCGACTATGAGTACATGGACGGCCAGATGCAGAAGCTGACCAAGTTCACAAAGCAGGGCTATGGCGTGGTCATCGGCGAATACGCGGCCCTGCCCGGCAGCGATGGCCTGAAGGCCAACACCGTCGCCTATCACCAGCGCTTCCTCGACCTGTGCGACTACTACGATCTGACCTCCTGCCTGTGGGACTGCAGCGGTATGTTCGTCCGCCGCGACCTCGCCTTCTGCGATGATGAGCTGTCCGCGCTGTACGGCGGCCGCAACGCCGCTTCCGAGGAGGGTAAGTCCTACGCCGATATCCAGGCTGCGGCAAAGGCGTCTCTGGATGCTGGCCTTGAAGCCGCTCCCACCACCTTCGTCAAGGATGCAATCGTTCTGACGGACGAGACTGCCGTGGCATGGCTCATGTGGAATGACGGCGGCTGGGCACTGAGCTACTCCGTGGGCGACGACTACAACCCCGACTCCATTTCCGCCGGCATGAAGGTCACCGACGTGGAGATCACAGGCCCCGGCACCTACACCGTCGGCATCGACTTCTCCGGTACCCAGCAGGGCGTCTCCAATTCCGTGGCTTTTTCCGCACTGGCCATTGCCAATGGCGAGGTCCTTTTCCCCGGCTATGTCATCGACATCAAGGAAGTGCTGATCGACGGTGAAGTCTACCGCCTCAAGGGCCGCGCCTACACCACCTCCGACAATGGTGTGACCACCCGCGTCAATCTTTACAACGAGTGGGTGACGGCGGTTCCGGTCGGCACCGCCCGCATGCACTACGGCAACCTCGCCGGCGCAACCCCCACGCCCATCAACCGCAATGATGCAGCCATCGCGCAGATCCACTCCATCTACATCACCTTTGAGTACGGCCCGCAGAAGTAATCTGCTTCTGACAAAGACATGAAACGCCCCGCCTGTCGGCCCACAACAGCCAACAGGCGGGGTTTTCGTATGCATTTATTCCTCAGCAACGCCCCACAGCGCTTCACCGTCGGAGGAAATAAGCGTACAGGCAACGTGCGGCCCCTGCCGGTACGCATAACCCTCCCACTCCTTGAAGAAAAGCTGCATCCTTATGCGGTCACCCTGATGCACTGCCTGCGCCTGCCCAAGCGTCACCGGACGGCCGTATACCACGCCACGGTTCGCCCGGGACAGGTACACCATGCGCCACCTTTCGGGCAGTGTGTCTGCCGGAACAAGCGGATGTCCGTCATAGGTCAGAGGCCACGCCAGCACACGTCCGTCTTCCAGAAACATCAGCCGACGGATCTGCAGGAAGGGGCGGCCCCGCTCTCCTTCCGGACGGGCATGGTGCACCATGTAAAGCTGCCCGTCTGCCGGATTGAACATCAAGCTGTTATGCCCCATTGCCTTCACGCCGTGAAATCCGGGCAGATCGAAATTGTAGCCGCCGCACAGTTTATCGCCGGGGATATGAATGGGATCAAGATCTGTCATGACGCAGCCCCGGGAATCCGTATAGGGACCAGTCAGCTGCTGACTATATGCCACGCGGATATGATAATCATAGCCAAGGTCGCCCCACGATGTGAACAGGATATACCGGTCAGACGGGGCATGGTAATAGGCATACGCACCTTCAATGGCCTGATGATTGCCGCCGGCGATGCAGTTTCCCTCATGATAAGCGGTTTTGAAGCCGTCTTTTCCCAGCGGCAGGATGCGGATACCGCCGAAGAAGCTGCCGTAGATGAGCCAGTCCTTTCCTTCCCTGTCGGCAATTACACAGGGATCAATGGCGTTCGCCTGCGTAAAGGTTTGGCTGTGCTGGGAAACGACCACATCGCCCACATAGGTATAAGGCCCCCTGGGCTTGTCGGACTGCGCAAGTCCAATGACGCTTTGCGTTTGCCCGGGACGGCTGGCGCAGTAATACAGGCGCCATGTATCGCCCCTTTTGACCAGCTCCGGCGCCCAGAAGTGATCGGTGTTTACATGCCGGAGTACGGAAAGAGGCGTCTCCTTCAGGAGCGAAAAGGGCTCCGACCACGTCAGCAGATCATCGGACATACGTGCCGTCACATTGGTGAAGCGCAGATCAGTGGATAATCCGAGATATCCGTCGGCAAGCGGAATGATCAGCGGATCATGAAAGGGCGTTTGCATTGACAGCCTCCTGATATACATCAATGCATACATTATATATCCATCGTCTTCTCCTGTCAACGCGGGCGCTTCCGCATGAATTTACAGCTTGTAATGCAATACGTTTTATGCTATATTTGTCTTATCAAAATCGTTGTCAATACGATATCTTTCTGCAAACGATGAAGGAGGTATGTCTGTGAACTTCCCCCATTATCATGAGGACATCAGCTGCCTGCATGTCAACACGCTGCCCAACCGCGCGTATTTCATTCCCCATGGCGACAGGGATACCGCGATGACCTGCGACCGCACGCAGTCATCCCGCATGACGCTGCTGTCCGGCGATTGGCATTTCGGCTATTACGCAAGCGTGCTGGATCTGCCGGAAGACCTTTTCGCGCCCGCCGCTGCGCCGGATATGATTCCCGTACCCTCTGTCTGGCAGTGTCACGGATACGATACGCACCAGTATACAAATGTGCGCTTCCCGATCCCCTATGATCCGCCTTATGTGCCTGTGGAGAATCCCTGCGGTCTGTATACCCGCTCGTTCCTTTGGGACGAAGATGAAAGCAGCTGCACAACGCTGCACTTTGAAGGCGTTGATTCCTGCATGTATGTCTGGATCAATCAGACCTTCGTAGGCTACAGCCAGGTTTCTCACTCCACCTCTGCCTTTGACGTGACACAGTACGTGCATCAGGGCGAGAACACCATCACTGTGCTGGTTCTCAAGTGGTGCGACGGCACCTACTTTGAGGATCAGGACAAGTTCCGCATGTCCGGCATCTTCCGCGATGTGTATCTGCTTCAGCGCAGCGCGTCCCATCTGACGGATTACTTCGTCCACACCGATCTTTCTGCAGATTTTGCCTCCGCGGACATTCGCGTTGACCTGGAAAAGACCGGCTGCGAGCCCGTGGCATGGCAGCTGCTGGATACAGAGGGCTGCGAGCTCCATCGCGGCGAGACACTAACTGATGCTATCGCTTTCCATATGGACAGCATTCGTCTCTGGAGCAGCGAAGACCCTTACCTGTATACGCTGGTGATGCACTGCGGCGGCGAGTGGATCGTCGAGCAGATCGGCATGCGTAAGATCTGCGTAGAGAACGGCGTGGTGAAGGTCAACGGGCAGGCGCTGAAGTTCAAGGGCGTCAACCGCCACGACAGCGATCCCCTCGTAGGCGCCGCGGTCGGTCTGAACGAAATGCTGCGCGATCTCCGTGTCATGAAGGAGCATAACGTCAACGCCATCCGCACCAGCCATTATCCCAATGCGCCGGAATTCCTGCGGCTGTGTGACCGCTATGGCTTCTATGTTATTGACGAGGCCGATATGGAATGCCACGGCGTTTGCAAGATCGGCCTGCCAACCCACCTCGAATCCTACAATGCACTGGCAGACGATGCAACCTATATGGAGGTCTTTGTCGACCGCGTCCAGCGCTGCGTCATCCGCGACAAGAACCGGCCCAGCGTGGTCATGTGGTCGATGGGCAACGAGGCAGGACATGGCTGCAACTTCGACGCCGCACTGGCCTGGACGAAGAAGTACGATCACTCCCGCCTGACACACTACGAGCGCGCGTCCTTCCCTCCCGAGGGACAGGAAGTCAACAAAACTGATCTGGATGTTTACAGCCGCATGTACACCACCATCGCTGAAAACGATCAGTACTTTGAAGATGGGCTGATCGGCAAGCCCTATGTCATGTGCGAATACTGCCATGCCATGGGCAACGGCCCCGGCGATCTGGAAGATTACTTCCAGTGCTTCCACCGTCATGAGGGGCACTGCGGCGGCTTCATCTGGGAATGGTGTGACCACGCCATCTACATGGGCCGTACACCCGACGGCCGGAAAAAGTATTTCTACGGCGGCGATTTCGGCGAGAAGCTCCATGACAACAATTTCTGTATGGATGGTCTTGTCTATCCTGACCGTACGCCTCATACCGGTCTGATTGAATACAAGAATGTGCTGCGTCCGGCCCGCCTGGTCGCTTCTGACGTGGAAAAGGGCCTGTTCACCTTCTGGAACACCCTCGACTTCACCAACCTGAAGGACGCGATCCGCATGACGGTCAGCATTCGTCAGAATGGTCAGGATGTATACACGGCAGAAGTAGCCTCCGAGCTGCTGGATATTGCGCCGCACGCCCGGAAGGAAATTGCACTTCCCCTGCCCGAAGGTCTTCAGGGCGAATATGCAGTCCATTTCTGTGAATATCAGCTGCATGATGAAGCACTGACGCCCGCTGGTCATCTTGTTGGCGAGGATGAAGCCGGCCGCCAATCCTATCAGGCACCCGCCATGGCTTCCTGCTGCGGCGCCGTGACGGTGAAGGAAAATGCCCGCTGCCTGATTCTCACCGGCGACAGCTTCCGTTATGTCTATAACAAGACAACCGCTGCCTTCGACGAAATGGTACACGGCAGCCGCACACTGATAACCCGCCCCATGGCCTGGAACATCTGGCGCGCTCCTACGGACAACGATCGCAAGATCACCCGTCAGTGGTATGAGCTTCACTATCACTACGTCGCCTCCCGCGGCTACACCACAACAGTCACGCAAGCTGACAACGGCTGGCTCCTTGAAACAGACTTCTCCCTTGCAACCGCTTATCAGCCGCCCGTTGTGCGCGGAAAGGTATCCTGGCTGATCAAGGCCAGCGGCGAGGTCACCATGACCGCCGACGCCAAGCGCCGTCCGCAGGATCCTTTCCTGCCCCGATTTGGCCTGCGGCTCTTCCTGCCCGGTGCGATGGATCAGGCTGCCTACTTCGGCTACGGCCCCCGCGAGAGCTACATCGACAAACGTCGCAGCACCTTCCGCAGCTTTTATACTGCTTCGGTCGATGCAATGCACGAGGACTACCTCATGCCGCAGGAAAACGGCAGTCATTATGACTGCTCCCTCCTGCAGCTTTCCGACGATGACTGCACCCTGCAGGTGACCGGCGACAGCTTCTCCTTCAGCGCTTCACCCTATACACAGGAGGAGCTGACTGACAAGAAGCATAACTTCGAACTGGAACGCTGCGGCAGCACAGTCGTCTGCGTGGATGGCTTCATCAGCGGCGTCGGATCGGCCAGCTGCGGCCCGGAGCTTGCACCGGAATACCGTGTTCCCGAAGAGATGCACTTTGCCTGCACATTCAGTGTTTTCCATCGCTGAATCCAGCATCTCCGAGTGTATACAATTCACTTGACATCGATTCTTCAAGCAGGTATAATATCAGTAGGTTTTTATCGTTACCGGAAGTGCTGCTTCCGGAAGGACACAACAGAAAACGGAGGGATTTCACATGAAACGTTTCCTTTCCCTGCTGCTGGTGCTGGCCATGGCGCTGAGCATGACCGTCTCCGCATCCGCCGATTCTGTGCAGGACGCGCTTGCTGCTGCCGCTGCGATGACCAACGAAGAGCTGTATGAGAAGGCCAAGGCCGAAATGGCCGCCGGTGCTCAGCTGAACTTCTACTCCACCACCTCCTTCGCCGAGAAGGCCGCCAACAACTTCATGGCCGCTTATCCCGAGCTGAAGCTGGTCTACGCCGAAATCGACGACGTGGAGACCTACACCATCCTGACCAACACCATCGGCTCCGGCGTCAAGGACAGTGCTGACATGGCCCTGACTCAGAACGGCCCCGACCTGAAGACCTACCTGCTGGACGAAGGCCTGGCCTACACCTACTTCCCCGAGTCCCTGAAGGACGTCGTCGAGGAGAAGAATCAGGATCCCGCCATCGTCACTTACATCAACTCCCTGCTGATCTACCACAATGGCAACGGCTCCGTGGGCCTGACCAACGTGTGGCAGCTGACCGAGGAAGAGTGGAAGGACAAGGTGTTCTTCAAGAATCCCACCAACGAGACCGTCAACATTAACTTCCTGATCATGCTGACCAGCCCCGAATGGAACGCCAAGCTGGAGGCTGCCTATCAGTCCCGCTACGGCAAGGCCTGGGAGAAGGGCGAATTCGAGACCTGTGCGCTTGAGTTCATTGATGGCTTCCTCAAAAACGTGAACTACACCTACACCTCCGCGTCCAAGATGGCTGCCGGCATCGCTTCCGGCGCGCCCGGCAACATGGGCCTGTTCGTTTTCTCCAAGCTGCGCAAGGTTGACGAAGCTGACCGCAGCAACCTGACCATCGTTCAGTTCGAGAACGCTGTCGAGGGCTTCTCCGGCTTCATGTATCCCATCTACGCCACCGTCGCCAAGGATACCGACTGCCCCTATACCTGTGCGCTGTTCATCAACTACCTCCTGAGCGAGGAAGGCTTCGCGGGCGAGAAGAGCTGGAACTCCAGCCAGGGCTACTATTCCCCCAACAAGACCATTCAGAAGCCCGAGGGTCTGGACGATCAGCCCTATGAGTACTGGACTGACTGCCTGGTCTTCGAAGATCTGACCTACATCAACGATCACTTCGTCGAGGTTTACGAATTCATCGCGACCCGCGTCGGCTAATAACATGCCATACCGGGCAGGAGGGCTTTCCTCCTCCCGGCACTCCCCTTTGATACAATTACATGACTTGAAACAGGGTGGAGTGATCCACCCTGTTTCCAAAAGGCGGGAACTGTTGCTATGAGAAAACCTCAGCCCAATTCATCCATGCGCGAACCGCTGCTCTACCGTCTGCGCGCTTTTGTCACCAAACCCGCAAACCTGCTGCTGGTGTTTTTCCTGTGCGTGCTGGCCGTGCTTTCCCTGATGCCCATGGTAACCATGCTGACCAACATGTTCACCATCCATCTGGGCACGGAGAAGCGCCTTTACCGCATGCCAACCGGCTCCTGGACACTGGTGCATTTCCAGAAGCTGTTTGAAGGCAGCGACTGGAGCCGCGTCAATTTCTGGGAACCGCTGAAGCACTCGTTTATCGTGGCCTTTGGCGCGGGCATTCTGGGCATTGCCATTGGCGGCAGCATCGCATGGTTTGTCACCCGTTCTGATCTGAAGTGCAAGAAGTTCATCTCCTCCGTGTTCGTGTTCCCCTATATGATGCCCGCCTGGACGCTGGCGCTGTTCTGGACAAACATGTTCCAGAACAGTCAGGTCGGCGGCGGCAACATCGGTATGATCGAATCCATCTTCGGCGTGTGCATGCCGGAGTGGTTTGTGTACGGCCTGTTCCCGATGATCGTGGTGATCGGCCTGCACTACTCCCCCTTTGCTTATCTGCTGATTGGCGGCATCCTGAAGAACATGGACGCTACCCTCGAGGAGAGCGCCACCATCCTCAAGGCAAGCCGCTGGACCATCATCCGCCGGGTGACGATCCCCATCGTCATGCCCGCAATTCTTTCCACCTTCCTGCTGATCTTCTCCTCCGGCTTCTCCTCCTATACGGTGCCGGTGTTCCTCGGTTCAGCCGTCAAATGCTACACGCTGTCCACCAAGATGCGCGCGCTGATCCAGGCTGGCTATCAGGGGCAGGGGTACATTATTGCCTTTGTCTCCATCCTGCTGGGCTGCATCATTCTGGGTATCAACCAGTGGTTTACAGGCAAACGTAAATCCTTCACGACCGTGACCGGTAAGTCCGGACAGGTCTCGCTGGTCAAGCTGCGCAAGGCAAACTGGCCCATCACCATCGTGCTGATCGTATTCATCTGCTTCGTGGCCATCATGCCGCTGATCTCCTTCGCGCTGGAAAGCGTCATCCGTCAGCCGGGCAATTACAGCCTGTCCAACATGACGCTGCATTTCTGGATCGGTACGGAAGACTCCGCCTACGAGACAGGCATGATCGCCGGTATCCTGCTGAACACCACGATGTGGAAGGCTGTAGGCCGTCAGGTGCTGCTGGCGCTGGTCGTTGCGCTGATCGTCGGCACATCCGGCATGCTGATCGGCTACGCATGCGTACGCCGCCGCGGCACAAGGCTTTCCCGTTTCGTGGAGAGTCTGGCATTCTTCCCCTATCTGATGCCTGCCATGGCCTTTGGTACAATCTACCTTGCCGTGGCCACCAGCGAAAACTTCAAGTGGCTCTACGGTACCTTTGCACTGCTGGTCATCGTTTCTGCGGTCAAATTCCTGCCCTTTGCATCGCGTTCGGGCGTGAATTCCATGCTGCAGATTGCTCCTGAGATTGAGGAAGCCGCCATCATCTTCGGCGTACCGTGGCACAAGCGTATGCTCCGTATCCTCTTCCCCATCCAGAAGAGCAGTATCCTCTCCGGCTATCTGCTGCCGGTCATTTCTGTCATGCGTGAGGTAGCACTTTTCACCCTGCTTGTTCCCTATGCCCGCTACATGCTCACCACCATGCTGTTCTCCTTCAACGAAACAGGCTATGCCCAGTACGGCAGCGCGGTCACACTGCTGATCATCCTGATCATCATGTTGATCAACAGCCTCACCAACAAGCTGACCGGCGCATCGTTTGACAAAGGAATCGGAGGTTAACGTCCATGCCAGAGATCATCCTTGAAAAAGTAACAAAACGGTTTGACAAATTTGTGGCGGTGGATAACCTCGATCTGCACATCGCCGACCGTGGCTTCGTGACGCTTCTTGGCCCATCAGGCTGCGGCAAAACCACCACATTGCGCATGATCGCCGGTCTGGAAACACCCACCAGCGGCCGCATCCTGATTGACGGCAAGCCCGTTTTTGACTCCACCAAAGGCGTCAATGTGCCGCCGAATAAGCGCGACATCGGCTTTCTCTTCCAGAATTACGCGCTCTGGCCTCACATGACGGTGTATGAGAACATCGCCTTTGGCCTTGAAATGCTCAAGTGGGACAAGAAGAAGATTGCCGCCCGCGTGGATGAGATGCTGGCGCTGCTCAAGATCGAGCAGTTTGTCAAGCGTTATCCGGCGGAGCTGTCCGGAGGTCAGCAGCAGCGCGTTGCCATCGCCCGTACACTTGCGCCCAGCCCTAAGGTGCTCTTCATGGACGAGCCGCTGTCCAATCTGGACGCGAAGCTGCGTCAGGAAATGCGCACCGAGCTCAAACGTCTGCACACCGATACCAACTCCACCTTCGTTTACGTCACCCACGATCAGCTGGAAGCCATGACGCTCTCCACGCAGGTTTGCCTGATGAACAACGGTCTTCTGCAGCAGTATGCGCCTCCGCTGTCCATCTACAGCTCCCCCGCCAATCTGTTTGTGGCTGAATTCGTCGGCAACCCCACGATGAACTTCATCCCCGCGAAGGTCGATAAGATCAACGGCAGCGACGTTATGCTGAGCGTTCTGGACAAGAATGCCGTATTCCACGCCAAAGCGCCGGTAGCCAATTTGGGCGCTGAAGCCGTGCTGGGCGTACGTCCCGAGTTTCTCCCCCTCCGGGAGGATGGACCCATTGAAGGACGGATTTACTCCACACTCCCCACCGGCATGGAGACCACCGTCAAGATCACCTGCGGCGACACCATGCTGACCAGCGTCGTCTTCGGCAATGTGGACTATCCGGTGGATATGCCCATCCGACTGGCCATGAACAGCGACGGCCTTGTCCTCTTTGACAAACAAAGCGGCAATAGCGTCGGCCTTGGATGCGTAACTGTGTAATCTATTCCTGAAAGCAAAAAACCGGCTCTGCGGACTTGTCTGTAAAGAGCCGGTTTTTTATTCACAGCCAACGTATGCGCTGCTCATTCCGGTCGACAACAATCACCGTTTGATAATGACCATAATGGAAGAAAAAAACGTCTCCCGCGTCAGCATCGGCTGAAACGGGAGACGAATACGTACGAATTAAACATCAGTCGTTGGCCTGATTAACCGTCTTATCCATCATGAACAGCACCAGAGACTGTTCTTCTGCATCATAAATTGTCGTCGCTGACAGAGCCGCCTCCAGGAAATCAGCAGTGATATACACCGTGCTGCCAGAGAGCTTGACGTCATCCATATCAACCTGCACAGGCGCGCCATCCACGGTGACGGAAAGTACCGCGCCACACTGAATCTCCACTGCGTATCCGGCAGCGTTCAAACGATACACACCGTCAGCACTGGAACCCATCAGCGTCCATCCGGGCATGCAGTCTACCAGCTCGCGCAGGGACATCACAGCCTCGCCCATCTCATTCTCCCACAGATGCGGACGGATCCGAACCGCCACGCCATCGATGGTCTCAGTCAGGGCAAGAGGCTCGCCAGTGAGGCCGGAGATAATCAGCGCATCAGAGACCTCCGTCAATCCGGGAACAGCGGCGGCCGTATTCACCGCAGCATCTACGGGCGGAGCGATGGTTTCCACCGCATCGCCCGTCTGCACACCCGCAGGCGGAGCCGTCATGGTAGGCAGCGGCGGCAGCGTTGCAGTAGGCGTGGCCGTGGGCGGCACCGTAGGCACGATGTAGGGGATGATGTCCGGATTTTCGTACAGGTTAGTCAATGTCGTGGGACCTGCCACGCCATCGGCACTCAAACCGTTGGCCAGCTGGAAGTCACGAACAGCATTATAGGTCTGATAACCATAAGCGCCGTCATCAGAGCCATCGGGCATGTAGCCCAGCTCGATGAGCTTGCGCTGCAGCTTGCGCACGTCATTGCCCCGATCCTGATAGCGCAGGGTGGTATAGCGGGTGTTGGGCGTGATCGTGGGGACAGGCGCAGGCGTTGCAGTAGGCGTCGCTGTGGGCGCTTCCGTCTGGAAGGGCGCAAGCGTCGCCGTGACAGACGGCGGAAGCGGCGAGGGCGTAGGCACATCCTGCGGCAGCGGACCTTCCTGCACGGACAGCGTCGTCATCAGCGTCATATAGAGCAGCAGCGTTTTGAGAAAATCCATAAGGCGTCGGCCTCCTTAAATCGGGACAAGTAAGGTCTATCAGATTCTATTATACGACAATTTCGCCGGAAACACAAGTGGAATACGGAATTCAGAGCCTTCTCCGCTTGCTTTTTACATAAAAATAGTTTATCATGATGAGGACGTAACTGCAATGGAGGGATTTGACATATGAAGGAACCGATTCTGGTGGTTCTTGCAGCCGGCATGGGCTCACGCTACGGCGGTCTCAAGCAGATCGACCCTGTCGGCCCCAATGGTGAGGTGCTGCTGGATTACAGCCTTTTCGATGCACGCCGCGCTGGCTTCAAACGCGTGATTTTCCTGATCAAGCATGAGATTGAAGCCGACTTCCGCAGGATTCTTGGCAATCACATTGAAGGTCATATGGATGTCCGCTACGCATATCAGCAGGTAGACATGCTGCCTGAAGGCTATGCTGTGCCCGAAGGACGCGTCAAGCCCTGGGGAACCGGGCATGCCGTACTGTGCTGCGGCAATCTGATTGACGCCCCCTTCCTGGTCATCAATTCCGATGACTACTATGGCGTGGATGCATATCGTATCGCATACAAGACGCTCTGTGAACTGCAGGATGACGAGAAGGCACGTTATTTCATGATAGGTTATTTCCTGAAAAATACCCTCACCGAGAACGGCTATGTTTCCCGCGGGGTATGTTCTGTGAACGACGAAGGATTCCTGAACACCGTGACTGAGCGCGTGCACATCATCGGCACCTGCGACGGCCCGATGTTCACCGAGGATGGCGAAACCTATCACCGGCTCAATGCTGACACCCTTGTGAGCATGAATATGTTCGGTTTCACACCCAGTCTGCTGGACGAGATGCACCGCACCTTCCCGCAGTTCCTGGATCGTGTGGCATTGGAGAATCCGCTCAAGGGCGAATACTATCTGCCGGGTGTCGTCAATGGCATGCTTGACCGTGACGCAGCCACTGTGCAGGTGCTTTCCAGCGCTGACCGTTGGTATGGCGTGACCTACCATGAGGATAAGCCTGTGGTGACTGCCGCGCTGCGCCGCATGACTGAAGAGGGGCTCTATCCCTCCCCCTTGTGGCAGTAAGTGCCAATCGTCCTGCGCTCCCATCGGGCGCAGGATTTTTCGGTTCAGGGGGTATATTTCAGGAGAACGGAGGTGCGCTATGCATCAAGAAAGCGCTGCTGAGCGCAACAGCTTTCATCTGATCCGGTTTCTGCTGGCAGTGATGGTCATCCTCACTCACTGCTATACCATCGACGGGACGTCAACGCCGCTGAACCGGCTCACGGGCGGTCAGTTAAACGAAGGTACACTCGCAGTGGATGGCTTTCTGGTCATCAGCGGCTACCTGATCGTCCAAAGTGCTCATCGCAGCCGCAACGCCTTGGTTTTCCTGAAAAAACGCGCGCTGCGCATCTGGCCTGGACTGATCTGCGCGCTTGTATTTACGGCACTGATCATCGGCGGTTTAGCCTACGATGGCACCTATGCCGAATACCTTCGGATCCGGGATGGTGGTCCGCTATCCTACATTTTTCATTGGCTGACGCTCAACCTTGCCGCTGAACCATGGAACATCACAGGCGTATTCACCGGCAACCTCGCCCATGGCGTCAACGTATCCCTGTGGACAATCAAGCATGAAGTCAGTCTGTACCTGCTGATTGCCATCTTCATGGTGCTGCACATTCACAAGAAGCGCCCTGTATATGGGGTATGTTACGGGATTTTTCTTGCTCTGCATGTGTTATTCACATATTTCCGCATACAGTTGTGGGATATCCGCCATGTGGAAGCATGGGTACTGAACACATGGAACTATGACCACACAACCCGCACGGGCATGTTTTTCTTTGCCGGAGCGCTGATTGGGGTATACCGCGATGTGCTGCCGCTTCGTTGGAAATATGCAGGCTTCGGAGCCGCCCTGCTTGTGGCGAGCGGCTTTGCCGGTATGATGCGCCCAGTGGAGCTGCTGGTCTGGCCATATCTGCTGCTTTGTTTTGCACAAAGCCCACGCTTTGACGACTTCCGCAGGCTCGGCGATCTTTCCTATGGTCTGTATGTGTACAGCTACCCCTTGCAGCAGCTGCTGTCCCATGTATATCCCGGAATTCATCCCATGCTGAACTTTGCCATCACGCTTTCCCTTATCATCCCCCTTGCCAAGGTAAGCTGGATGCTTGTGGAGCAGCCCTTCGTCAGGATTGGCAGGCAAAAAGAGCACACTGCCTGATCCGCCAAACCGTTCTGCCTTGACAAACGCTGCAAATTCATTACAATAGAATCAGCGGCATTCGTTCATATTTGATTCATCATTCATACAGCCGCGAAAGAGGAGATACATATGTTTGGATTCCGACCTGACGGACGACGCGTGAAAGACATCGATCCCGTCGTGCGTATTACGCCATACCTGATGCCCATGCGCTGCGACGCGCAGGTTTTCCTGCAGCATAAAGCGGACTACGAGCTCATGGCACGCTACATCGCCAAGAAGGGCGCAGAAGGCGAGAAGATCACCTTCATGCAGATCATCATTGCCGCCTTTGTGCGCACTGTCAGCCAGCATCCGGAGATCAACCGCTACATCCTGAACAAGCAGTTCTTCTCCCGCAACAACTGCACCGTATCCTTCACCATGCTCAAAGATCCCACCGATCCCAACGCAGGCGAAACAGCCGTCAAAATCAAGTACGACCTGACAGACACCATTTTTGACGTACGCGACCGCATGAACAAGGTCATCGAAGCAAGCCGCGGCGTTGAAAATCAGAACTTTGTGGACAAGCTGGTCCGTCTTCTCTTTGCCATGCCAGGCCTGCCTACCGCCATCGTTGGACTGGTTCGCCTGCTGGATCGCTATGGTCTGTGCCCCGGCGCTCTGCTGGACGAGCTTCCCTTCCACACTTCCATGTATATCACCAACAATGCCTCCATTGGGCTGCATCACGTCAATCACCACATCTACAACTTCGGCTCGACCAGCCTGTTCTTCGGCATGGGCACCCTTGAGCGTGTCGCGGTGGTGGAGAAGGGCGTTACCCGCATGAAGCGCTTCCTGCCAATCGGCATCACGGCGGATGAACGCGTATGCTCCGGCGCGCATTACGCTGAGTTTTTCGGTACGATGAGTTACCTGCTCAACCATCCCGAGGAGCTGGAGGTTCCCCCGGAGAATATCCGCTTCGACCCCAAGTGCGAGTACCATGTGCCGAAGGTCAAAAAGGCGGAAGACGTCGCTGCGGTGGAAAAAATTGCATAACACCTCCCCACAGCTCTCCCGCTGAGAGCTGTCGCCGCAAGCGACTGGGAGGTTCGCCTGTGCAAAGCTCTGCACGGGCGATTTTTGTTGCAACGCTTTCCAGCCTTCGGTGTCTAATGAATGTAAGCGCGCTTGGAATATGCGAAAGGCGGAACACCATAGCTGCCGATTTTGAACAAATCTATCGCGAATACCAGCAGATGATCCGGGGAGTTTCGCGGGCAGTTAAATCTATCAACGCGGCTGTGTTCCCTCTCTATCAGGCTGGCGAAGTTTCGTCATGAGGAATGGTTTGACAGGCTTCTTGAGCAACAACATACCGTTCCCGAATGGCAGGAACAGATTGTCCTTCCGCTGTACTAACCCTCCGCAAAAAAGGAAAAATCCTCCGCTTTGTCGAACTACACCCGTGTAGTATTGTAGAACGGAGGTTTTCCCTATGAACATCGCCATCATCGGTCTGGGCCTGATCGGAGGTTCGCTGGCCCGCACCATCAAGCTGCATACGTCCCACTCCGTATTCGGCTGCGACCTGAATCAGCAGACCATTCAGCAGGCATACCTGATGAACGCCATCGACGCAGAGCTGACAGACGATACGCTGCGCACCTGTGATATGGTGCTGGTCAGCCTGTATCCCGGTGCAATCGTCGAATGGATCAAGGCACATGCTGCTGATTTCAAGCCCGGCTGCCTTGTCATCGATTGCGGCGGCGTGAAGCAGCATATCTGCGAACAGCTTGTCCCTCTTGCCCGTGCTGGTCAGTGGCATTTTCTCGGCGGACATCCCATGGCGGGCCGCGAGCATTCGGGGTTTCGCTATGCCAAGGACGATCTTTTCGACAATGCGAGCATGATCCTCTGCACAGACGGCCTGGACGATCCGGAGCTGCTGCAGGAAGCGCGGGACTTCTTCATTGACCTTGGCTTCCGCCGCGTTCAGTTCACTACGCCCAAAACGCATGACGAAATGATCGCCTATACCTCCCAGTTGGCACATATCGTATCCAGCGCATATGTCAAATGTCCGCTGGCTGACAAGCACAAAGGGTTCTCTGCGGGCAGCTTTGCCGACATGACCCGTGTGGCCAAGCTGAACGAAGGCATGTGGACGGAGCTGTTCTTCGACAACCGCGATGCGCTGCTGCCTGTAATGGATGATCTCGTCCAGCGCGTGACCGAATACCGCGATGCACTGCGCGACAACGATCACGACGGTATGATGCGTCTGCTCCGCGAGGGCCGCGAAATCAAGGAGCGTCTCAGCAAGTGAGCCTGCGTCCTTTTCCCTCCCCGACTGCTTCGCTGCAAAGGAGAAAGCCATGACGATTCTTGTCAGCGCCTGTCTGCTGGGCGAAAACTGCAAGTATAACGGCGGAAACAACCGCAATGAACGCGTCCTTCGCTTTATCGAGGGCCACCGTGTGATTCCCGTTTGTCCAGAGATGCTTTCCGGACTGGGCGCGCCGAGAAAACCTGTGGAGCTGCGCGGCGACCTGGTTGTTACCGCTGACGGCGACGACTATACCGCCGCATTCCATGAAGGCATACGCAAGGCGATGGCCCTGATCGCAGACGAGCACATTGATCTGGCTATCCTGCAGTCCCGGAGTCCGACCTGCGGCGTACGGCAGATCTACGACGGCAGCTTCACCCGCACAAAGATTGATGGTCAGGGTCTGCTTGCCCGTGCGCTGGCTGAAAAGGGCGTCCCACTGGCAGATGCATCCGAGATTTGAGCGGTACTGAAAACATTTCCCGGAAAATTTCCGGGATTTTTCATTTTATGTGACACACTTTTGCCACTTCTGCGACTAACAGGTGCAAAAGGACTGCAGACCTGCAAATCATAGGAAAGGAGGCGGTCAGGTGAATGATTTTGAACGGACTTGCCATGCGGAATACCGCAAGGTGCATTCATTCCTGCTGAAGCTGACAGGCGATGAATCCCTTTCTGACGAGCTGACACAGGAAACGTTCTATCAGGCGATGAAGCACTGGAAAGACTTCCGCGGACAATGCGCTCCATCAACATGGCTGTGCGGCATTGCCAAGCGCCTGTACTTCACATGGTGCCGAAAGCCACCGCCAACACCCGTTGAAGCACTGCCGGAGGAGCCTCACGATTTTACCGACGCGCTGGAAGACAAGGAGCGCCGTCTCAAGGCCTATGCGCTGCTGCATGAGCTGCCCGAGCCTTACCGCGAGGTCGTGACGCTGCGCACCTTCGGCGACCTGAGCCATGAGGAAATCGGCACGCTTTTCGGAAAACCGGCCTCCTGGACCCGGACAATTTATTACCGTGGGCGGCAGATGCTGGCCCACCGCATGAAGGGAGAAGATCAGCATGGCTGAAAAGTGCAGCATCATCCGCGACCTGATGCCCCTGTGCATCGACGGAACTGCCAGCGAGGAATCAAAGAAGCGCGTGGAAAAGCATCTTGCAGGATGCGCGCCATGCGAAACCATGTACAACGAAATGAAGGCCGCTGTTGAAATCAGCGTACCGGAAAACCGCGAAAACCCGGAATTTGTCCGGGCAGTCAAGACCATGAAGAACCGCCGTAAGCGCCGCATCTGGCTATGGATGCTGCTGGGTGTTGTACTGACACTGGCGCTGGTATTCGCTGGTTTTGCAGCATATTACTGGTATTTTGAGCAGCCCGTACAGGTCATGCCGGAGGGCTTCACCTTCAGCCAGTCCCCTGACGGCGTTGGCATGATGAACGTACGGAGCATCCCCCGCAGCGCACAGCTGTGCATGGAGATCATTCAGCACGACAGGGACGGCGACGGCACTGTCAATCATGAAGCCTACGCATACTTTACCGCTACCCGCGCCCAAATGCGGCAGGAGGGATACAGCAATTATTACTTCATTATCGGCGCTGTGGAGGACAATATGCTGTACATGTCCCGGCCCGGACATTCGCCAGTACAGATCGGACAGGTCGTCCATGGTACGGAAGCGGAGGGCGGAACAGTGATTTATGTGGCAGGCGGCAGCATCGCACAGGTTGCCATGCATGGTCTGTCCATCAAGTCGCCGAGCCGCGTCGTCTGGCAGAATGAGCAGGTATCCTCCGTACAATTTCTTCCGTTCACAACGCTCCCGCCCATGATAACCAGCGACACCGTGGTTTACGTCGCTCCTACCCCCATGCCTGCCAGCACCTCCGTACAGGCTGTCAGCACACAGGCCGTAACACCCCTTGCCACGCCCGTTCCTGAGGCCGATTAACACACATCGCCCACATCCACAAGAATTACATCGTCGCCGATCTTACAGATATTTTCCCACGGAATGACGATACCGGCCCGCTCCCCTCTCAGCATGTCGAGCATGCTGAAGCCGCCTGGTACCACAAGGGCCGTAACGCGTCCGTCGCATACGCAGAACTCGATATCCATCACCCGACCGAGACTCCGGCCGTCCCGCGTGTTGATTACATCCTTCTGTCGCAGCTCTGACAGGGTCATGGGCTCACTCCTTCCTGACATAGAAGCGTATGCGGCATTATTGCCGAATATACACTCGGTCCGCTGCGGCAATTGCTGCGGCGGCCTTTTTGTGGATTCTTCACGGAAAGTTAGGGAAAAAGGGTTGCAAAAAGAGCATAGAGGACTTCTAATTGAAGTTGCTGAGACAACAAAAAGGAAGTCGAACTATGCTCCAAGAACAGGATATCGGAATACAGATCAAATGTCAACAGT
>JAFTWV010000118.1 GCA_017465155.1 Clostridia bacterium | reverse complement strand
TAAGAGAAAGGTTGCTCACGCGTTACTCACCCGTCCGCCGCTAAAACAGTCAAAAGCAAGCTTCCAACTGTCTCCGCTCGACTTGCATGTGTTAGGCACGCCGCCAGCGTTCGTCCTGAGCCAGGATCAAACTCTTACGTTCAATCCTTTATCCTCAATCGGTTTTACCGACCAAGCTCAACTCATTCGGAATTACTGTCTCTTGTTTGCGTTATTTCTGTTCTGTATCGTTTTCAAGGTTCAGGTGCTGTCCGCTCGGTGTGCCGTGCGAATCAGCTTGTTCATAATATCACGGTTTCGCTTTTGTGTCAACACCTTTTTTCACTTTTTTTGAAGTTTTTTCAGATGTTTTTCACTTTGCGAACTTTCATTCAGTTTTATTCGCGTATTGTTCCTTCTTTGGCAGTTTATCTCCTGAATGTCAGCCTGCTTCGTTCGTCATTCCCGCATCCAGCACTCGCTCCACCACAGCGCCCCCTATGCACCGATCCCCCATATACAGCACCGCGCTTTGTCCAGGCGTAACCGCTCGCTGCGGCTCAACCGACCGGATCAACAACCTGCCATCCTCCTGCAGCGTCACCTCAACACGCTGATCCATCTGACGGTAGCGATACTTACAGGTGCAGCTGAGCGTTTCGCCCATGCTGACAGGAGCCTCCCCCACCCAGGTCACACCGCCTGCAATGCTCAGCGTCGAATACAGCATCGGATGATCCTCACCCTGCGCGACCAGCAGCACGTTCCTGTCAAGATCCTTTCCAATCACAAACCAGCTCCTGCCGTCGCCGCAGCCGCCGATCCCCAGTCCTCTGCGCTGGCCCAGCGTATAATACATCAGGCCATCATGCCGGCCAACAACCGTGCCATCCGGAGCAACCATGTCGCCCGGCTGCGCAGGCAGGAACTCCTGCAGGAAGGTCTTGAACCGCCTCTCACCAATGAAACACACGCCGGTGGAGTCCTTCTTCTTGCTGTTGACAAGGCCGTTCGCCTCTGCAATGGCGCGCACCTCCGCCTTGGTCATATGGCCAACAGGGAACATCGCCTTCTGCAGCTGCTCACGATGCAGCATATATAGGAAGTAACTCTGATCCTTGTTTCCGTCCGCGCCGCGCAGAAGATCGCCCTGCCCGTTCGTCTGCACGAAATGACCGGTTGCCATCCGCGACGCTCCCAGCTGCATGGCGAAATCAAGGAACGCCTTGAACTTGATCTCCCGGTTGCAGAGTACATCCGGATTCGGCGTACGGCCCGCGCGGTACTCTTCCAGAAAGTAGCTGAACACACGGTCCCAGTACTCCTTTGCGAAATTCACGGCATAGTAAGGAATACCGATGGTCTCGCAGACCTCGCGCACGTCGTTCCAGTCCTCCTCGGCCGTACAGACGCCGTCTTCACTTTCCTCTTCCCAATTTTTCATGAACACGCCAACCACATCGTAGCCCTGCTGCTTGAGCAGCAGCGCCGCCACAGATGAGTCCACGCCGCCGGACATGCCAACCACAATGCGCTCCGCCATTTACTCCGCCTCCATCAGTCTCCCGATGACCTTCTCTGCGATCTCTTTGCCAATTTCCTCCGGCGCGCGGGTCGCATCAACGACGATGAACCGCTCCGGATCCCGCCGGATCAGCTCCCTGTACCCCGCCTCAGTGCGCGCATGGAAGCTGTCGCCCGCCAACTCAAGACGATCCAGCTCCGTCGCCGCAGCCCGGCGTTTCATGGACGTCTCATGATCCACGTCCAGGTAAACCGTTGCCATCGGCGTCGTGCCGTCCACCGCCGGTGCGTTGATATCCAGCACACGCTGTACGCCAAGCTGCCGTCCGCCTCCCTGATAGGCCACCGACGAGTCCACATACCGGTCACACAGCAGCACCCTGCCCGCCGCCACCGCAGGCCGGATGACCTGCCGCACATGCTGCGCACGGGCTGCGGCATACAAAAGCACCTCCGTCACATCATCCATATCCGCGTTGTTTCTGTCCAGGATGATGTCCCGCAGCTTCTCGCTGATGGGGCAGCCGCCAGGCTCGCGGCTGAGCTGAAGTTCAAAGCCGTAACGGTCGATCACGTCTGACAGCAGCCGGATCTGTGTGCCTTTGCCGCTTCCATCCAGACCTTCCACGGACAGGAATGCACCTGCCGGAATCGCCGCGCCGGGACACAGAAAGTCAATAACATCCTGTACCGTCTCGCAATACTGCGTGCAGCCGCTCTCGCGCAGCTCCTCTTCAGATCCGTAGCCGTAGCCCACGCCGATAGACTTCACACCTGCACCGATCGCGCCTTCCACATCAAACTTGCGGTCGCCGACCATCCAGATATCGTCCATATCCGCATTCCAGCCCTCCGGCAGCGCATTGCGGATCAGATCGATCTTGTCCGGACGGTGATCTCCCACAGGGCCGCAGATCTTTGTGATGAACTTGTCCAGTCCGAAATGCTCGATGATGCGCTCCGAAGCTCTCTGCGGCTTGCCCGTCGCCACACCGATGTACCAGCCCTCCCGCTTCAGCGTCCTGAGCAGACGGCGGATCCCCGGAAACACACGGTTCTCAAACAAACCTACCACATTGTAGCGTTCGCGGTAGGCAACAACCGCCTTATCAGCCATTTCATCATCCATGCCCATGTATTCGCGGAAGGAATACCCCAGCGGGGGGCCAATAAACTTTCGCAGCGTCGGCGCATCCGGCTCAGGGAAGCCCAGCTTCTCCGCAGCATAGCGGACACAATTCCAGATGCCCTCCTCAGAGCGGGTCAGCGTCCCGTCCAGATCGAAAATCACACACTTACGCATAGCAGCGCATCTCCTTCCACGCCGAAGCGCTCCTGATTTTTCACATTGATCAGCCTGTCTGCAATCTCAGCTGTGATCACCTCGCCCGGGCAGACCAGCGGCACACCCGGAGGATACAGCCCTGCCGGAGCCGCCGCGATACGTCCGGCGCATTCCGCCAGCGGAACGCTTTCGCATTCTGCCATTGCCGCCTGCCGCACCTCCATCGCCCGTTCCGGGATTGCCGCCAGCATGGGCAGCTGCGGAATATCTGCCTTTCGGGGCGGCAGCTCCTTTAATATGGATATGAGCCGTTGCACATGTTCCGCTTCATCCATCGCAGACAGAATAAACACCGCCCGGCGCAGGTCGTGCATCTCCACGTCCACACCGCATGCCAGCAGGGACTCCGCCAGCGCAGCGCCCCCCTGCGGCGCGTCGATCACCAGACGCGTCCTGTCAAAGGTCAGCCCGGTATCCTGCCACATTTCATGCGCATCCCGGTAGCCCAGCGACGGCAGCGCCCGGCGCACCTCATCCGCCGCATCAGCAATCATCGCCAGCCGTTCCGCACCATAACGCTGCATATACGCCCGTGCATCGTCAATGGACATCATCTGAATGAAGGACGGCGAGCTCGTCTGCTCCCGCCGCAGCAGCCGCAGCGCACGGGCATGCGCCGTCTCCTCCTTCAGGTGCAGCACCGCCGAGCCCGTCAAGCCCGGCAGCGTCTTGTGTACCGACTGAACCCACGCATCCGCGCCGCACGCCCCGGCAGACTTCATTTCAGCCGACCACGGGAAATGCGCTCCATGCGCTTCGTCCACCACCACGCGCATACCTCGCGCATGGGCAGCCGCTGCAATCCGCGTCAGCTCCACGCAGCAGCCATAATAATCCGGTCTCGTCAGCAGCAGCGCCTTTGCCTGCGGGTGCTCGTCCATCGCGGCGATCACATCCGCTTCCTTCAGATAGCACAGCCCGTCGGCCGTCATCGACACAGGCAGCCAGCGCACCTTCACGCCGCCCATGATGCAGCCGTTCACCGCCGACAGATGCGCATTGCGCGGCAGCAGCACCATGTCACCCTCCCGGGCATAGAGCTGCATCATCACATGAATACCGCTGGTGGAGCCATTGGTCAGCAGCAGCGTCCGTGCCGCCCCCGCCGACTGCGCATAGAGCCTCTGGGCCATATCAACGCCGCGTTCAGGCGCATAGAGGTCATCCGAAAGGGGCGTTTCCGTGGTATCCAGCGCATACGCATCCACAGGGGCAAAGGGCGCGCGTCCCTTATGTCCAGGCATGTGGAAGCTGCTTCGATTCGCCGCCGCAAAAAGCATATCATAGATCGGCCGCATGTCAATCCTCCCATTTTACCACGGCATACATATCCGGCATCATCCCTCACCGTACCTGCGCTGCCTCAAACAGGCGGCATGCCATATCATCAATGATCCCGCGCATTTCCAGCTCCGCCAGCCACTGTGCCGGGATTCCCTCAACGCCCAGCCATGCGCCAAGGATGTTGCCAGCGATGGCTCCGGTGGAATCGCTGTCTCCGTCGTGGGTGACAGCCGCAGACAGGCACGCTTCCATGTCATCCTGATATTTCAGCACGCAGTAGACCGCAATCGCCAGTGCCTCATCTCCAACCCAGCCTTCGCCAAGCGACATGATAGCCTCGTCCACCGGCACGTCCGTCTCCGCCAGCTTCACCGCCCGGCTCATCAGCTCCCGGAACTGCAGCATCGACACAAACGCACCGGACGCAGGCGCATCATCCGCCTCGCACCCCTCCGCAGGGACAATTTCCGGGCTGAACAGCCGCATCATCCGTGCAAGACTGTCCAGCGTGATCTCTTTCAGCGTCCGGCCATCCTCCAGCAGAATCATATGCACCATGTCCGAAAGCATCGCCGCCGGAACATAGCCCATGATATGCGTATGGGTGATTGCCGCAGCCATTGCGCCCTGTATCGCATATGCATCCTCGCCGTCAGGCGTATCAATCATTTTCAGCAGTCCGCAGGGAGCTGTGCGCATTACGCCGCCGCAGCCCTTGGAGTGATTGATCGGCTCGTCCATCGTACCCATATCGCCGCTTCCCAGCGCCGTCAGGCAGGTATTGCCCGGCGCACGGCGACGGTGCAGCCGTTCCTCCCGGAACAGCACGCTTTCCTTGTTGAACACGCCGCCCTTCAGAGCATTCATCTGCGTGGCATACCAGTCCAGATAGCTCTGGTATACGCAGGCGGGCATGGGCATATGATGCTTCCGCCCCATCAGCATGCCCTCCGCTGTAAAGAGCGTCATCTGCGTATCATCCGTGATAAATTGCGACATAATGCGCACGCCGCGCTCACCATACATCTCAAGCATCTCTTCCCGGCGCATGAATTCCACATCATTGCCAAGCTGATCTCCGACGCCGCCCGCCAGCAGGCAGCCGCGATAACGATCAAGTATCTTCACACTTTCATCTCCCTGTCCCGTTGTATGCTTCAGTATAGCATAAAGGCTGCGCAAAAGCAAACGTACCGGCGGGGGCGGGCTACACGCAAAATGCCTCCCACCGTGCCGCAGCACAACGGGAGGCATTTGTCGCGAAGGAATATCTGCGCCGCATCCCTCATCCTCCGTCAGGCCTTCTGATGAGGGGCGTCCTTGTCCGGCATCGTCCGGAACTTCCTGAGGATACCGCCTACGATGAAGATCGTCAGCCCCAGCGCCAGCACGTCAGCCACGGGCTGTGCCATCTGGATGCCCGTCAAGCCCAGCAGGGGCGGCAGGAGCAGCAGCGCAGGAATCAGGAACAGGCCCTGACGCGCGGTGGAGATAATCGTGGATCGCACGCCGTAGCCGATGGATTGGGTGAACATGTTGCTCATGACGATGAAGCCCCACAGCGGAATGGTGGTCAGGTGGAAACGCAGGGCAGCAGCGCCGATGCGGATGACGTCAAGGTCATCCTTGCGGAAGGCCGTGATGATCGGCTCTGCAAAGATGAAGGCAACACTGCCCAGCACCAGCAGAATCACCGTTGCAACCTTCACGCAGAACCAGAAGGCCTGCCGCACGCGGCTGTACCTGCCCGCACCGTAATTGAACGAGCACACCGGCTGGAACCCCTGACCAAAGCCGATAACCGTGGAGTTGATGAACATCACGAAGCGGCTGACGATAGACATGGCTGCAATGGCCGCGTCCGCCATGGCAGCAGCAACATACGCGCCCGCCGCGCGGTTGAGCAGAATGGAAGATATGCTCGCAATACCCTGCCGTCCCAGAGAAGGCAGACCATTGTTCAATATGCGCGCATACATGTGTCTGGTAGGCCGGAACAGACGGGGCGTAAGCGTGATGGTATCCTTGCGGAGATTGCACTGGGCCAGCAGAATAAGGAAGCTGATGGCCTGCGAAATGGCAGTGGCAATCGCCGCACCCGCCGTGCCGAGATTCAGGCCGAAGGGCATCACAAGGCCAAAGCCAATCTCCGCGCCGGGGGCGTAGATAAAGATGGGATCAAGGATGATGTTCAGGATACCGCCGGCAGTCACGCCGACCATGCCATAGGTTGCAAGGCCCTGAAAGCGCAGCATGTTGTTCATCACCAGCGAGCCCATCATAAAAGGCGCGGCATAGAAGATGTAGGTGGCATACTCTTTCGCATAGGGCAGAATGGTATCCGTCGCGCCAAGGAGGGGAATCAGCCAGTCAAGGGACAGGTTGCCCAGGATCATGATGACCACACCTGTTGCAATGGCCGTGAAGAAGCCCACAGAACCATAGACGCGCGCCTGATCCTGTTCCCCGCGGCCAAGAGCCTGACTCAGGTTGGTGCCTGTACCCATGCCAAGCATGAAGGAAACGGCCTGAATAATCGCCATCACCGAGAATACAACGCCCACCGCGCCGGAGGCCGAGGTGTTCAGCTGGCTGACAAAATAGGTGTCAGCCATATTGTAGATGGTGGTGATGAGCATGGAGATGATGGTGGGAACAGCAAGCCGCGGAATGATGCGGGATACAGACTCATTGAGCATCATCTGCGCGCGCTGTTCAGCGGTCATTTTCATCTGCGGATCGACCTTTCTCAAACGATATTCACCATGAGGATATTCGGCGTCCATGTCATGAAATCCTGCGCCGCAAGCAAAAGAGAAGCGCCATCCGCAGCAGCGCGGACAGCGCGATGGCTCATATCAGGAGCAGCAGTCCCTGTGCAGCAGCGACGGCAGCACAGGCAACGATAGCGACAGTCAGTAATCCGTGTCCGCGCCAGGCCATGATAACAGCTGCAATCAGGCCGGCGGCCGCCGTGCGGATATCGCCGGTGGATTCCAGCACGCCGGGGATGGTCATCGCCGCAAGAACAGCGTAGGGCACATAATGCAGGAAGGACTTGATGAAAACGGACTTGATCTCCTTCCGGAAGACCGTCAGCGGCAGCATGCGGATCAGGTAAGTCACACCCGCCATCACAGCAAGGTACATCAAATAGGTTGTCCAGCTCATGCGTCCGCCCCTCCTTCTGCTGCATCATCCTTCACAGGGAAAAGCAGCGCGCCCGCGGAAGCGGCAATCACCGCGCAGATGATGACCACGAAGCCGCCCGATACCGCGCTCAGCCCGGGAATATACCGGAAACATACGCTGATGGCAATGGCAATCAGCGCAACCATGGCCACAGACTTTTCCCTGCGCGCCGGAGGGATGACAATGGCAATGAACATACCATAGATCGCAATGCCCAGCGCGCTGGTAACGAATTCGGGCAGGATTTCACCCGCCGCAGCGCCCAGCAGCGTCCCCAGCGACCAGCCGATGTAAGGCATGACCATCAGTCCATAAAGATAATGATGGTGCAGCTTTTCCGGCTGTGAGGATGCGACGGCAAAAATCTCGTCCGTGTTGGAGAAGGAGAAGAACATACGCCGGGGCGTATTCATCGTCGGGCCCAGCTTCTGTCCCAGAGACAGACCCATCAGCGCGTAGCGCAGGTTGATGATGAACTGCGTCAGCGCCATTTCTATCAGTCCGGAGGCCAGCGCCGCCTGCGAGACCATCACCTGCAATCCAGCCAGCTGGCCCGCGCTTGTCAGGTTCGTCATGGAAATCAGCAGCGCCTGCATGATGGTCAGACCATTATCCGTGCACTGGGTACCGAAGGCGAAGGACACCGACAGATACCCCAGACCAATGGGAAGACCATGCCGGACGCCCTTCATAAAGAGCTTGTTCATGGGAGGATTCGCCTCGATTCGTTGAAATAAGACAATGAATATCCTACCACGGCGCAGCGGACGCGTCAATGCCCCAGGCAGGTTTGGAACAAAGGAAAAGCGAAACGCAAAGCCCCGGAGCTGCCATCATGCGGCTAACGCTCCGGGGGCCTGTCGACGGCTCAGCATCACCTCAGCGGCAACATCCTGAAGCAATCATGCCGGTTCTTCTTTTTTAATCAGCAGGTTTCCCCGTGATGATGCAGGCGGACATCATGCGCACACCTCCATGACAGAAGGCTGCACAGCGCAGCAGGCAAATTTCACCGGCAGACATACCGGATGTTCCTCTGCAAGCCTCGCTTTCAGATTCCGTCAAACCCGCTCCACGCCGTCGGCCGTGACGATCGCGTACCAGAGCGGCGGCTTGCTGACAGGATCTTCGGCGGTGGTGATGGCAGCGCGGATGGCAGCCTCCGCACGGGCGGCGTCGGCTTCGCTGCGGGCATAAAGGGTGCACAAGGGCGTATCTGCCACGACGTGGTCACCAATGCGCACATGCAGAACATATCCCACGGAAGGATCAATCACGTCCGTCTTCTGCACGCGGCCCGCACCCATGGCCTGCGCGGCATAGCCGAGAGCCTCAGCGTCCATCCGGGCAACATAACCCTCCCGGCCGACGGTGACCTCACGGATCACAGCAGACCGCGGCAGACGGGATACATCATCCACGCAGGACGGGTCGCCGCCCTGTGCAGCGATGAGCTCGCGGAGCTTGCAGAGACCCGCGCCGGAGCGCAGCGCATCCAGCAGCAGCGCACGGGCAGCTTCGACCGTGTCTGCCCTGCCGTTTACGACCAGCATATGACTTCCCAGCAGAAGGGAAACCTCCAGCAGATCACCGGTTGTACGGCCGGAAAGCACATCAATGGCTTCCTTAACTTCCAGCGCATTGCCGATATGTGTGCCCAGCGGCTGCCCCATGCCGGTCACAATGGCACGAACAGGCTTGCCGGACAGCGTACCGATGTCCACCATGGTTCCGGCAAGGGCAATGGCGTCATCGACCGTCTCCATCAGCGCACCGGAGCCAGTTTTCACATCCAGTACAATGGCGTCCGCACCCGACGCCAGCTTCTTGGACATGATGGAAGAAGCGATCAGCGGCAGGCTGTCCACCGTGGAGGTAACATCGCGCAGGGCATAGAGTGTCTTATCCGCAGGAGCAAGAGAAGCGGTCTGGCCAATGACGGCAAGGCCGATTTCGTTCACCTGCCGGACAAACTGCTCCTCCGTCAGGCTCACGCTGAGACCGGGGATGGACTCCAGCTTATCCAGCGTACCGCCGGTATGACCAAGACCGCGTCCGCTCATCTTGGCCACCGGAACGCCGCATGCAGCCACAAGGGGCGCAAGAATCAGCGTCGTCGTATCGCCCACGCCGCCGGTGGAGTGCTTGTCCACCTTCACGCCGGGTATGGCGGACAGATCACACACATCGCCGGAGTCACGCATGGCAAGGGTCAGATCGGTGGTTTCCTGCGGCGTCATGCCGTTGAGGCGGATGGCCATAAGCATCGCGCCCAGCTGATAATCAGGGATGCTGCCGTCCGCTGCGCCGAGGGCAAAGCAGGTGATTTCCTCCCGGGACAGGGGCTGCCCCAGCTTTTTCTTTGTGATGATCTCAATCATATTCATGGCGGCATCTCCTTTGCTGCAATCATTGGATACAAGCATTATAGCACAACGCACAGCTTCGGACAAGCAAAGAATGAACCGCTGCATCACGAACCAGGCCAACCTCCGCAATTTCTTCACCGCAACAAATGCCGTCCGGTCAAAAAGCACCTCTTCTGCCAGCCCGGCAATCAGTGCTTCCGCACCCGCCGGATGAGCTGCGTCATAGATCCCTTCCCCGAAATAGACAATTCCCGAAACGCACCCCGTGTAATATGGGGTATGTTTCGGGAATTTGTGTTAGTATTCCAGTACAAACGGCGCCAGCGGCAGACCATTCTCGCCGAACAGCCGCACCTTGCACCAGTTGTAGTGCGCATAGCGGGCGTACACCGGCTCCGTGACCTCCGCAGCCGTCAAAAGCAGCTTGTCGCCGCATACCTCGATGGCCGCCTTGTGCCACACGCCATCCTGCCCGGCAATCTCGGCGCATTCGTCGCCCTCACGGGTGACGGCAACCGGCGCATCCAGCAGCACAGTCAGCACCCGGCCCTCCGTGTACTTGCCCACGGCTTCCGGGGATTTCGCCCCCTTCTCGCCATAAAGCACCGTCATGGCCTGCTCGAAGAGGCGCTCGCCGGGGGTACGCTTGTCGGTAGGGTGGATGTTGTCCCACTCGCCGCAATCGATGATGCAGGCAAGGCCGGTATGGGCCACCTGCTTGTACACCAGCTCCTGTGCATGGCGCAGCACGCCCCACTGGTGGTTGTCCTCCGTATCCGTGGCATTGATGAACACAGGCAGCTGCACGTTGAGGAAGGGCAGCGTATCGTCGCCCAGCAGCTCGCGCATGCGCTGGATATAGCCTGCCAGCAGCACCTCGTAGTGCTCCGTGCGCCATGCATCTTCCTCGCCCTGATAGTAGAGGATCGCCGTGACGCTCACCGGCGCAACGCGCTTGGTCATCGTCTCCACCAGACCAGCCGGACGGTAGGGAGAGCCCGCACCCACCGGGGGATTCCACGGGCACGCTCCGCAGATCTCATTGATCTCCGGCCAAGTCACATCCGGGCGTTCCTCCTTGAGTCTGGCGACCTTCCCGTTCCATTCGTTCATGTCGGTCTGGAACTTATCTTCCTCAGTCTGCCACTGCTCGACGGTTTTGTCGCCCACCTTCTCCGCGTACTCATGCAGATAACGCTGTCCCTCAGCGGTGCGCATCAGCGCCTCCTCGTCCATCCAGCAGGTGACGGAGGTGCCGCCCCAGTAGCAGTCGATCACACCAACAGGTACGCCCAGCTTCTCGCGAAGCTTCACCGCAAAGAAGTACGCCACGGCGGACATATCGCGGCCCATACCGGGACGGATCGCTTCCCAGTGGCTCCAGCCCTCCGCCTGAACAGCGTCAGCATTCCACAGGGACTTCTTCGGTACATTGAAGTAGCGCAGATCGGGGTCATTATGTTTCTCAATAAGCGCCTTGCCTTCGTCCGCATTCTGGAGCTCCAGCTCCATGTTGCTCTGACCGGCAGCAAAGTACACCTCGCCAATCGCCACATTTTCCGATACGATCAGCATTTCGCCATCCCGGACAGACAGCGTGCAGCCAGTTTGCTCCTTCTGCGGGGGCAGACGCAGCAGGAAGGCACCGTTCTGTGCCATGCAGGAAGCCTTTGCCAGCAGCGTGCCGTCTGCTGCCGCCAGCTCTGCCGTGACGCGCGTTCCCTCCGTCGCGCCGCCGAAAACGCGAATCTCCTTATTCCGCACAAGCACGCAGCCGTTGCCGAACAAAGGTGCAAGCTTGAACATGACCGCGCCCCCTTACTTCTTCAGGTACTCGAGGTTCTTGCGGATCAGCTCGCAGCGCTGCTTCACGCAGTCAGGGGAGCGCAGGGGATCCTTGGGGGTGTTGAGCAGATAGTCGCACAGGCGGCCGATATCTGTCTCGGCGACGTGCATGCGGGTGTCGGAGGAGGCGTAGTAGATGTACACCTTGCCGTCGTCATCCGCGATGGCGCCATTGGTGAAAACCACGTTGCTGACGTCGCCCACGCGCTCCTTGCCCAGAGGGCCCAGCAGCATGCCGGAGGGCTCGCCGATGACCTTCGTGGGATCCTCAAGATCCGTCATGAAGGCGTAGAGCACATAGCGCAGGCCGGCGGCGGTGTTGCGCACGCCGTGGGCGATGTGAATCCAGCCCTTGTCGCACTTGATGGGGGTCGCGCCCGCGCCGTTCTTTGCCTCGGTGATGACGTGGTACTTGCGGGCGGAGATGATCTTCTCCTCGTCAATGACGGGGTTCATGATGTCCTCGCACAGGCCGAAGCCGATGCCGCCGCCGCTGCCGGTCTCGATGAAGTCATCCATCGGGCGGGTGTAGAAGGCATACTTGCCCTCGACAAACTCAGGGTGCAGCACCACATTACGCTGCTGGGGGCTGCGCAGGGTCTTCAAATTAGGCAGGCGCTCCCAGTTTTCGAGGTCCTTCGTGCGCACGATGCCTGCCGCCGCCACTGCCGCGGACAAATCGCTGTTGTTGGGGTCCTTGCTCTCGGAGCAGAACACGCCGTAGATCCAGCCGTCCTCGTGCTGGGTCAGGCGCATGTCGTAGACATTGGTCTCCTCGGCGCAGGTGTCGGGCAGCACGACGGGGTAATCGCGGAAGCGGAAGCCCTCGGTGGGCTTGTCGGATTCCGCAACGGCGAAGAAGGACTTGCGGTCCTGGCCCTCCACGCGCACCACCATGCAATACTTGCCGTTCAGCTTGATCGCGCCGGAATTCATCGTCGCGTTGACGGGCAGGCGCTGCATCATGTAGGGGTTCGTTTCGGGATTCGCGTCGTACATCCAGAAGGGCGGGATGTGCTGGCGGGTCAGTACGGGATTCTCATAGCGGGTGAACAGGCCGTTGTAGAAGCGCTCATTGACCGGATTCGGGCGGGAAATGACGCGCTCATAGGCTTCCATCAGGGAAGCGAAGGAACGAGGCTGCATAGACAGTTCTCCTTTATATCAAAGTAGGCAGGGAAGGTTTGACGCTTCCCTGCCTGTTTTTTCGCCGAAGCGTAGGGCATTATTCAGCTTTTGCTTTCTTCCGGCTGCTCAGCCACGCCCAACCTGCATCCAGGATCAGTGCCACAAGAGCCACCTTGAATCCCGCGAACAGCAGATTGTCCGTCGTGGTCTTCATCAGCAGGTCGAACACCCACAGTACGAGAGCACCACAGGCGGTATAGGCCACCAATTTCAGCAGGATCAGCACAGCTTTTGTCGCAATTTCTTTCATTATCTCATTCCTTCGGATCAATAATCCACATCCGGGATGTCATCGCCCCACTGCAGGTCGCTGTGCTCCTTGATGTAGGTGACGATCTCGTCCACGGTGGTGAAGGCCAGGCCCACGTTGGTGTCGGCAGCGCCGTAGTAGATGGCGATGCGGCCGGTGTCCTCATCCTGCAGGGTGGCGCAGGGGAACACGACGTTGGGCACAAAGCCGGTGGTCTCGTAGGGCTCTTCGGGGGTCAGCAGGTGGTTCTCGCAGCGGTAGAGTACCTTGCTGGGCTCGTTGATGTCCAGGATCGCGCCGCCCATGGAGTACACGAAGCCGTTGCAGGTGGTGGCCACGCCGTGGTAGAACAGCAGCCAGCCCTCGCTGGTCTCGATGGGAGCCGCGCCGGAGCCGATCTTGACGGACTCCCACCACTTGGAGCCGCGGCCCATCACATGACGGTGATGTCCCCAGTACTCCATGTCGGGAGACTCGGAGATGAAGATGTCGCCGAAGGGGGTGTGACCGGAGTCAGAGGGACGGGACATCATCTTGAACATGCCGTTCACCTTGCGGGGGAAGAGCACGGCGTTGCGGTTGAAGGGAATGAAGGGGTTCTCGATGCGGGTGAAGGTCTCAAAGTCCTTGGTCTTCGCCATGCCGATGGACGCGCCGAAGAAGTCGGTGCACCAGATGATATAGTAGGTGTCGTCCACCTTCACCAGGCGGGGGTCATAGGCGTAGTGGGGCATCTTGGGGTTGCCCTTCTCGTCCACAAAGGGAACTTTCTGGCGGTCGACATCCCAGTGGATGCCGTCCTTGGAGCGGCCCAGGTACACATAGGGGATGCCGTTGACCTGCTCGCCGCGCAGCACCGCGATGAAGCCATCCTTCCACGGCACCACAGCAGAGTTGAAGATACGGGCGATTTCGGGGGTGGGGTTGCGGCCCATGACGGGGTTCTCGGTGTAGCGCCACACGGGAGCAGCGGTCTTCAGGTCGGCGGGCTTCTCCTGCCACGGGATGTTCGGGAGGGAACCGGCATTGATCATCTTCACAGCCATGGTTGATTACCTCTTTCCTTCAAGTTTTGTGTATGGTAGGGTTGTGGAAGCCATTTATGATGACGCAGACAGAGTCTGCGGTCATGTCAGTCAAGCGTCCGCACAGAATCGCGGTAGACGCATTCGCCGCCCACAGTGATGCGGGCATAGGGTTTTTGATCTCCGGCACAGCGTTCGGAAATCAGCTGCACCACAATGCGGCACATGGCCTTCTGATCCACACGGTAGGTGGTCAGAGCCGGAAGTGTCGCCGGAACATAATTGAAGTCGTCGAATCCGACGATGGAGATATCCTCCGGCACGCGCAGCCCCTGCTGATGCAGCTGATCAATCAGCCAACGGGCTGACCAATCGCTGTTGCAGACAATGGCCGTCGGACGCTTCTGCGGCAGTACCACCGGCTGCAGCGCGCCTTCCTCATCGCGGTCAGAGATCAGGTACTCCGGGCAAACCGGCAGATCGCTGGACATCATTGCCGCCAGATAGCCCAGATAACGTTCCATAATAGAGCTTGTCGCCTTCACCGAGCCGTAGTAGGCAATATCGCGATGGCCCCGCGCAATCAGGTGCAGCGTCAACGCAGATGCTCCGCCCGCGCTGTCGCCGATGACCATGTCCACCCCGGCGCAGGAATTATAGAAGTCCATGCAAACCACCGGCACCGGCTGCTTCACCAGCATTTCCACATAGGCCGCATCCGGCTGCCCCAGCAGGATCAGTGCGTCCACCTTGCGGCTGCGCAGCAGATTGGGCAGAATCAGATTTCGCTGCGTCTCCCGGGAGATCAGCTCCAGCAGGCCAAAATGCCCCGCTTCTGTCAGCTCCTGCACCAGACTCTTGTACATCATCGCATAGAATGAATCGTTAGAGAAAAACGGCGCCGGTATGATGATGCCCACATCCAGCGCGCCGAACGTCTTGGGCTGCTGTGTGTTGGGGTTGACATACCCCAGCTCCGCTGCCAGCTTGACAATCCGCTGGCGCATCTCCTCGCTCACGCCGGACTTCCCGGCCAGCGCCTTTGATACCGTCACCGCGCTCACGCCGATGCGCTTACCAATATCACGCATGGTTACGCCCAAGTCAGCTGCGCCTCCTTTCGTTTGAATTCAGAATGCCGAATTCATCATTACGCATTTGCCTTCAGCGTCAGGCTGACGCTCGCTGCATCTCCCCACGGGAGCTTCACACTCAGGCCAAGGTTCATCAGCTCGTCGCCGGTGTAGCTTTCGCCGGTCTCCGCCACCGTGTAGGTCTTGTCCGCAGCCAGCCCGCGCAGCTTGATCAGCGGCGCATACGTGAAGGACTTCGCCAGCGCACGGGTCAGCATGAACACCGCCTCGTTCTGATCCTTGCTGACAGTGATCCACGCCGTGTCGTTACCCTCATAGGGAGAGAGCAGACGGTGGAAATCACCGTAGAGGAGCGTGCTGCGCAGGCCCTTGATGCGGGCAATCTGGCCGCGCACCTTGTCCAGCTCCTCAGCGGAGAGGGTGTTCAGATCCAGCTCATAGCCGAAGCAGCCGGACATCGCCACATTGCCTCGGGTCTCGATGGGCGTGATACGGCCCGTCTGATGGTTGGGCACCGCAGACACATGGCTGCCCATGGCAAAGGGCGGGAACACCAGAGACGTCGAATACTGGATCTGGCAGCGGCACAGCGCGTCCGTGTTATCGCTTGTCCAGGTCTGGGGCATGTAGTGCAGCATACCCATATCGAAGCGGCCGCCGCCGGAGGAGCAGGACTCAAACAGCACCTCCGGGAAATCGTTCACCAGACGCTCCAGCACGCGGTACAGGCCCAGCATGTAGCGATGGGGCAGCTCCTTCTGGCGATCCGCCGGCAGCTGCGCCGAGCCGATGTTGGAGAAGTTGCGGTTCATGTCCCACTTGACATAATCGATACCATCCTCGCGCAGGTGCTGTGCAACAGCTTCATACACGAAATCCTGCACATCCTCACGGCTGAGGTCGAGGGTCAGCTGGGAGCGCTGCTGGACAGGCTCGCGGCCAGGAATATGAATGGCCCAGTCAGGATGCGCCTCATAAAGCTTGCTGACGGGAGAGATCATCTCCGGCTCAAACCACAGGCCGAACTTCAGCCCCATGGCATGCACCTGATCGGACAGGTGCTTCATGCCATCGGGAAGCTTGGCAGTATCGACAAACCAGTCTCCGAGGGAGGTGGTATCGTTGTCGCGCTTGCCGAACCAGCCGTCGTCCAGCACGAAGAGCTCCACGCCCACATCAGCTGCGGTCCTGGCTATCTTGAGGAGCTTCTCCTCATTGAAGCCGAAATAGGTGGCCTCCCAGTTGTTCAGCAGGATCGGCCGGGGAGCCTTTGCATACTTGCCGCGCACCAGATGCTCTGCACACACGCGGTGGAACTGAGCGCTCATACCGCCAAGGCCCTTGTCGGAGTAGACCGTCACCGCCTCGGGGGTCGTGAAGGTCTCCCCGGGCTTCATCGTCCACTGGAAGTCCACGTCGTTGAGGCCCAGGAACGCACGGCTGTAACGGTGGGAGTCCACATGCACCTGCGCGGTAAAGTTGCCGGAATACACCAGCGCCGCTCCGATGGCCTCGCCCTGCTCCTCGGTCGTCTCCGGGCGGGCAAGGAAGAGCATATTCGAGTTGTGCAGGGAGGTCGCGCCCTTCAGGGAGGAGACGCCCTGCTCACCCATCGTCAGCGGGCGGCGGATCATCTCACGCTCGCGGCTCCACGCACCGGAGAGGGTGATCAGGTCATACCGGCTGTCCGGCAGCTCCAGGCACAGGCTGTAAGCGCGCTCGATCACAAGGTCAGCATCGGACGCATTGCGGAAGGAAACATTGCGCATCACGCCCGCCACGTCGTCGAACAGGGTATAGGAGAGCGTGACTTCGAGGCCGATCAGCATGTCCTTCATGTGAAGCAGCAGGGTCTTGGCGTTGTCGCCGAAAGTAGCGGGCAGGCCGGGCAGGGCAGGCTTGCCGTCAATGACCTCCGTTGCGGTCACACGCAGATCCACGCTGCGGGTCCCGTCCTGCTGACGGACGCTCACCGCGCCCTCCCGCAGGTCACCCAGGCCGAAGGCCGGATACTCATGGGGCACATGATCCAGCGAGCAGCCCTGCATGGAGAAGCTGCCGTCGGCAGGCAGGTCATAATGACGCAGGATGGCGGCGGGATTGATGCCGCTGATGCGCTTGCCAAAGTACATGTGGGCAGGAATACCGCCCTCCAGCAGGCAAATCACATAGGACACGTGGTCGTTGCGCAGGTGAAGGAGCTTATCGTTGATGATGATTTCCGTCATGGCGCTATCCTCCGGCTTCAAAATTGTCAGGCATTTTCATCAACCGCAACATGCCCGAAGAGTCCAGAGGCGATCGGAAAGCCTCCGGTCGCCTTCACAGAGGCGAAATCCCCGCGCTGCTTAAGCGCGCTCAATCATTCGCAGGCACATGCGGCCGTTGTGATAGGGACACTTCCATTCCTCAACGATCGGCTTCCGGGTGGGGGTACCATCCGCCTCCGTAGACCAGTACCACTCGCTGCCTTCGCGGGGATCGACGATCACGTCCTGAATGTAACGCCACTGCTTTTCCACGCGCTCCATCCACGCTTCATCGTCTGTCAGTTCATAGGCGTTGGCAAAGCCGAGAACCGTCTCTGCCTGCACCCACCACACGCGGGTGTGCTCCACTTCGCCCTCGACAATCTCATTTTCCATGCCGTGATCGGTGAAGGCGCGCTCGCAGGTGGCTTCTGCCAGCGTCAGGCACATGGCGCGGTAGGGCGCCTGCTCATTCTCGGGAATCAGCGTCTCGACAGCGTCCCACATCAGCCAGCTGCCCTCGATGTCGTGGCCGTAGCTCTGCATATCCAGCAGGCTCCGGTAATTCTTGTCGTAGAAAACCTCCAGGCGGCGGGCAGGCTCGTTGTACATCACCTTCAGGAAGCGCTGCAGGCACTTCTGGCCAGCCTCGCGCACCTCCTCGTCAGGGATCGCGCGATAGAATTCCGCATATGCCTCCAGCACATGCAGGAGCGTGTTCATCGTTCTTGATGCAACCTCGCCGCGTTCCATGAGCGTTGGGTTGTCGGAGAGCTTCTCGTTGCCCACAGGAGTGTAGTCCGGCTCGAAAGCCTCGCCGTAGCCGCCCTCGTCAGAACAGTGGCTCTCGATCACGTTGAACAGGCGGAAGGCGCGGTCACGGGCGATGGCATAGAGCGGATCGCTCTCTCCTGCCGCGCGCATGTATGCCGCCAGACCATAGATCGCAAAGGCCTGGCAATAAGTATGCTTGGTTTTGTCCAGCGGTTCGCCTTCCGCCGTCACCGACCAGTACACGCCGCCGCGTTCCTTGTCCTCAAAGTGCTCCATGAAGCTGAGCGCATGGCGGGCATAGGTCAGGTAGCTCTCGTCTCCCAGCACGCGTGCCGCCGTGGCGAAGGTCCACAGCACGCGGCTGTTGAGGATGCAACCCTTGTGGCTATCCTTCCGGACATTCAGGTCATGGTCCACATAGCCGTACCAGCCGCCGCGTTCCCAGTCCGTCAGGTTCTGCCAGAAGGGCAGGATTTTCCCCGTCAGATGCGCCTTCATTTCGTTCGTCAGCATAGCAATGTTCCTTTCCAGCAGCCGCGGCAGCGCCGCTTCGCTTCAGGCATATCCGCCCCGATTTTCATTGGATCAGCTCCGTCGCCTTTGCTTTCGCCGTCAGCGTCGTTCGTTAACTTAACAGTTAGGTTCGCCGTCATTATAACCTGATTCACCAGCCATTGTCAAGGGAATTTCTCGATTTATTTCCGCCTTCCCGGCAATTTTTCGACCGGGCAGGACATTTTCTCGTTCTTCTTTGTTAAGTTACGTGTTAGCCTCCCGATTCCCTGTAAAAATCTTCTTACGCCCCTTGCGCACGCTTGCATCCAACCGGGTCATCATGTATAATAGAACCGGATATTTCCTGATCATATAACCTACCGGAGGAACGCGTCATGAAGAAGCTTCTCACTCTTCTGCTCGCCCTGTTTATGCTGATCCCCGCAGCCGGTGCAGAAGAGATCACCCCTACGCCGGAACCTTATGATTTCACCGGAACGTGGGTCTGCACCCGCATGATCGTCAGCGGCATCACCTTTGAGTCCGCAGCCTTGAATCAGACCATCGCCTTTGAACTCAAGCCGGACGGCACCTGCATCAAGTATGAAAACGGCACAGAGGAGGAAGCTGTCTGGACTGCCACCAAATCCATCGTTACCATCACCAGTGCTGACGGAGTCCCTTCCCTCCTGACCTTTTCCGGCAGCATGCTGGTCGCCCGCCTCGGTGATATCCAGATGTTCTATACCCATACAGACGCCTATACACCAGTCAGCACGCCGGTTCCTACCCCCACCCCTGTTCCCACTCCGACGCCCGCGCCCACACCCACCCCGACGCCTGCGCCCACCGCGCCGCCTGCATCCGTCTTTGACGGCAGCTGGCAGCTTCTGAGCGTGAAGCGTAACGGTCAGCCCGTTGACCATGCCGCCGAAGGGATTGATGTGAACGTCACCATTGAGGGTGTCAGCGGCGTCTGTACCATGCAGACCGGCGACGCCATCGAAACCTATAACCTCGTCTGTACCGTCGAAAACACCAAGAGCTCCCATGCAGTGATGTCCATCCAGCGCATCGACCCCGTCACCGGCGAGCAGGTTGGCTCCACCATGACGCTGACCACCACCGATGGCATTCAGCTGATGTGGCACGCCCCCTCCGCCATGGGCGTCACCACGTACACGCTCGTCCGGCAGGACGCCGAGTAACAGTGTTTCCTGCGCAATACGCAGGAGCATACAAACCCAAAACCACCCAAACGGGGATGCACCATGCCGTGCGTCCCCGTTTTTCAAAAGAGAGGTGCCCGAATGAGCATTACCAAAAACCATCAGGGGGACAAAACGCTCCGCACCCTATGCGCATCTGTGTTTCCCGCCAAGGCAGTCCGCAGCATCACCGAGCTGACTGAAGGCATGTTCAACGCTGCGTACCGCATCGACTTTACCGACGGAAGCACCAGCATTCTCAAGATCGCTGCAGCCTCCACCGACGGCCTTCTTTCCAATGAGATCAACCTGATGCAGGCCGAGGTTGCCGCCATGACGCTTGCCCATGAACACGGCATACACGGCGTAGCCCGCGTTCAGTATGCCGATTTCACCCGTGAGCACTGTTCCGGCCCCTTTTTCTTCATGGACGTGCTCCCTGGCCGCAGCCTGAGCAGCTGCGGAGCAGAGCTTTCCGTCCGCGAACAGGAGCACATCATGCAGCAGGTGGGGCAGCTTCAGCGACGCCTGTCGGAGATTCACGGCGACGCCTTTTGTCTCATGGGTGACACGCGGCGTTTCCGCGACCTGTTCTCCATGCTGCGCTATATGTTTACGAACGTTATGCGCGATGCAGAGCGCCGCAGCGTGAACGTCGTCATCAGCGCCGACGAGCTGTTCTCCCAACTGAGCCGCGACCGTCATGCCTTCGACGAAGTAAAGCAGCCCTCCTTTGTCCATTGGGACATGTGGGAAGGCAATATCTTCGTAGACCGCGGCGAACTTTCCGGCATCATCGACTGGGAACGCGCCATGTGGGGCGATCCATACATGGACGACCGTTTCCGCCGCCATAACCGCCGTGCCGCGTTCCTCGAGGGCTTCGGGCAAACAGTCTTCACCGATGCAGAAATGCGCCGCATCCTCTGGTACGACGTATTCCTGTATATCACCATGATCGTCGAGTGCACCTACCGCCAGTATGAAGGCGGCGAAGCGTCATGGGCCCGGCTGAAGCAGCGGCTGAACGCCTCCTGGACGGAGCTGAAAGACTGATCTTTCTCCCGGGCATATCCGGCCGCATTTCACCGCTGGCCGCATTTCGACCACATCCGACACACCGTCCCGCTCCGCCGAAATTTTCCCGCAAACCCTGCAATTTCATGCTTTACAGACAGCCCGCGATTCGCTATAATACATTTTGTAATCTGATATCACAGCTCATGACAACCGACTTTGACAGGAGGTCTTTCCAATGAGTTCCATCTATCTGGACAGCATGGTGCGCCCGGACGACATGGCGCGCATCACTACTCCCGAGCTTGCCAATGCATTCATCGACGAGGTTGTCGCAGCCGTTCGCGAGCAGGTCGGCGATAAGAAGGTGCTGCTGGCACTGTCCGGCGGCGTTGACTCTTCCGTCGTAGCCGCGCTGCTGGTGAAGGCCATCGGCAAGCAGCTGATCTGCGTGCACGTGAACCACGGCCTGATGCGCAAGGGCGAGAGCGAGCAGGTCATCGAGGTCTTCCGCAACCAGATGGATGCGAACCTCATCTACATCGACGCAACCGACCGCTTCCTGAACAAGCTGGCCGGCGTTTCCGCGCCCGAAGAGAAGCGCAAGATCATCGGCAACGAGTTCATCGACGTGTTCAACGAGGAAGCGATGAAGCTGGAGAACGTGGACTTCCTGGCGCAGGGCACGATCTACCCCGACATTCTTGAAAGCAAGGACGGCGTGAAGGCCCACCACAACGTCGGCGGCCTTCCCAACGGCATGACCTTCGTGCTGTGCGAGCCGGTGAAGCTGCTGTTCAAGGACGAGGTCCGCGTAGTCGGCGACGCGCTGGGTCTGCCCAAGAACATGGTCTACCGTCAGCCCTTCCCCGGCCCCGGTCTGGGCGTACGCTGCCTGGGCGCGATCACCCGCGATCGTCTGCACGCGCTGCGCGAGGCCGACGCGATCCTCCGCGAGGAGTTCGAGATCGCAGGTCTGGCGGGCAAAGTATGGCAGTACTTCATCTCCGTGCCGGACTTCAAGTCCGTTGGCGTGCGTGACGGCAAGCGCTACGAGGGCTGGCCGGCCATCCTGCGCGCGGTGAACACCACCGACGCCATGACCGCCACCATCGAGGAGATCCCCTACGCGCTGCTGCATAAGATCACCGCGAGGATCACCACTGAGGTTGAGGGCATCAACCGCGTCGTGTTCGACCTCACGCCCAAGCCTGTGGGAACGATTGAGTGGGAGTAACAAGTCAAAACCCGGAACCCCAGTATTTTCAAGGGGTTCCGGGTTTTTCTTTGTCCTTTTGAGTACAATTTGGTATTTCAACACAGTTTTCAGGAATAAACGGGCGTTTTAGCAGGGATGATCCATTTCCGCACAGAAGTCTTTAATTCCATCTGCAAAGCCTTGATGTCTTTCGTCAATTTCCGTTCTACCTGGCTGTTGATCCCGTGCCAGATGTGCATATGGGTATTCCGAAGCACTGTCAGATCCATGGGCGGCCAACCAAACAGGAGTCCCGATTCTTCCAGCTTTGCCAGGTAGCATCCGGGTACAGGAGCCGCTCCGCTTCCTCCAGCTTCCTTCCGTAGACTAAAAATACGAATCGGGCCGTTTGGGGTCCATCATGTAATTCTTTTCTCCGGTTAGCACTGTCTAATCTCCTTGTTTTATCACTCCATGTCATCCAAGTCAAGCAAACACAAAAAAGAGTACCGCTACGCAAGGAGCAGTACCTGATCTATAACGATCCGGAAGCCTATGCAGAGTTGATCCTAAACGGCGATCCGAAGGTATATCTGGAAACCGTAACCGAATATAAACCCTTGGACTGACAAACAGAGCCCACCGATCAGAAATGGTCGATGGGCGTTGTTTCATATCTCCTTAGTGATCCGCGTCAGCTACTTATCTCTGTTTTGAGGAAAACATATCACTCCCGAATCCATACCTGCATATTACCAGGCGCCCTGTTTCCCCACGCGAAATAGGGAATCGCGCGAATCAGAACCGGCATTGCTTTCACAGAATCAACTGAATAAAGCCTGTCAGATGCGTATTGCGCAATGCCGTTTACATGCAGCGCGACCATCTCTTCCGCAGTGGTATGCACAACTGCTGATTCCGACAAAACGATGGAGGAAAGCGATGCATGATGATCCATACCCTCCACGCAGTACACCAGTGGACCGCGAGCCAGGGCGACCTTACCCGCCGCATCACGTACGCAGGGATGGGCGTGAATACGCCGTACCGGCATATCAAATTCCACAGCTATTCGATCGCCCGGCTGCCACTCGCGCCGAATACGGCAGTAACCATCTTCTGTGGCGTTGGAGACTTCTTCCCCATTGATGCGCAGAGTCATGTTCACCGCGTGCTGCGGCACATGGATCGCCAGGGCAAAGTTTCCGCCATCATGAATAGTATACGCTGCCCTGCCCTCCCACGGATAGCCGCTCGTCATACTGATGCGGCCATACCGGGTCTCGACCTCGCTGCCGATGAACAGATGGCTGTACACCGTACCCTCGTCCTCGCTCCACAGGTATTTGCCCAGAGAGGCAATCAGCCG